>NZ_JBVJCD010000011.1:0-123478 GCF_055588985.1 Streptomyces sp. NPDC041970 | reverse complement strand
GTGGGCCGATCGGCCCACCGCCCCTCCCCCTTGTCACAGCGTGCGGTCTCCCGCCGTCAGGCGTCGGAACCGGCCCTGCGGCGGCGGGTGACGAGCACCGCGGCGGCGCCGAGCGCCACGGCCGCGCCGCCCGCGAGGGCGATCGGCGTGGTGGCGGAGGACGAGCCCGTGGCGGCGAGGCTGCCGCCCGTGGCGGTGGCCACCGGGGTGGACGACGCGCTCTGCGGCGTGAGGGCGGAGCCGCTGGGGCTGGTGGCCGGGACGGGCGTGGGCGTGCTCGGCTTGGCGGCCGCGGCCTTGACGGCGAACTCCGAGATCTCGACCTCGGGGCCGCCGCACGAACCGTCCTCGTTGAAGTAGTCGGCCGACACGAAGAAGGCGCCGTCACCGGCGGGGGCGTCGGCGTCGAGGGTCAGGCGCAGCTTGACGTCGGCCTCGGCGTCGCGCTTCAGGGCGCCGACCACGTCGATGGCGTGGTCCTCGCCGACGTCGCGCCACTTCGGGGAGGACTCGGTGGACCACTGGAGGCGCGCGAACGAGCTGGTGTCCTCGAGGCCGGTCTTGTCGGTGGTGTGGACGCCGGCGTTCGTGACGACCTCGTCCAGGTCCCGATCGGTGCCGTTGGCCACCCGGAGGGAGAAGGTGGTCACCGTCCCGGCGACGAGCGTGGTCGGGAGGCCGGTCAGCGTGGTGGTGAGATCGGGGTCGATGTCGCAGGGCCGACCGTTCTCCTCTTCCTCCTCCGCCTCGGCCAGGGCCTTGTCCGCGGCGGTCTTGACGGCGAGCGCCTGCTTCTCGGCCTTCTGGGCGAGGAGGAGGACGCGGGCGGCCTCGACGCGCGCGTCGTCCCGTGCCTCGGTGGCTTCGGCGGCCTTGGCTTCGGCGGCGGTCTTGGCGGCGGCGGCCGTCGCTGCGGTCGTCTTCGCGGTGTCGAGCTCGCGCTTCGCGGCTTCCTTCTGCGCCTCGGTGGCGTTCTCGTCCTGCTCCAACGCCTCGAGTGCGGCCTGCGCGGTGGTCACGGCCTGGTCGGCGGTGGCCTTCGCGGTGGCGGCCTCCTGCGCGGCCTTGCGGGCGGTGTCCGCGGCGACGGCCAGGGGGTGGTCGTCGGCGAGGGTCTTCTCCAGCTCGTCCTCGGCGGCGGCCGTGGCTGCCACGGCCTTGTCGTACGCCTTGTCGGCCAGGGCGGCGGCCTTCTCCAGCTCCTCCAGGGAGGGCTTGTCGGCGGAGGGCTTGTCCTGTGTCCGCGCCGCCGGCTTGACGTCGGCGAACGCGGGGGTGACGGAGAGCAGCACGGCGGGCGTGGTCACGGCCAGTGCGACGGTGGTGGCGAGAGCGCGGCGAATCTTCACATGATCCCTTTGGTCCGGGTGGGGATGCGGAGCAGAAGAAAGGACTGCTGGGCGGGCTGCCACGGCGGACACCGGTCGACGCGGGCGGCTTGGGGTGATCCTATGGCGGTGCCGCGGGCGGGCCGAGGCCCGTTTACGGGCCGCCGGAGCGGGCGGGCGGCGGGCGGGGCGGACAGAATTCGGCAAAGTCCGCAGTTGCTCCCCGAAACCGACGTATCGCTGTGATGAAGGTCATGCGGGCGGTCCCCGGTGAGCGGGGCGCGCGGCCGGACGCGCGGACGCCCGCCCGGTCGGGGCCGGGCGGGCGTACGGGCGGGTGGCCGCCGGCGGGTCAGCTGCCGAGGTCGTAGAGGACGAACTGCTCCCAGGCGCCGCCGACCTCGGCGGAGCGGGCGCGCAGCGCGTACTGGAGCGACCCGGTGTAGCTGTTCTCCATGGCGACGAAGAGGCCGTTCAGCGTGGACTGGAGCGCCCAGCGGTCCTCGGTCTCGTTGTAGTACACGACGAACTGCTCCCAGCTGCCGGCGCTGGTCGAGCGGGCCCGCAGGGTGTTCTTCGCGGCGCCGGTGAAGTTCTTCTCGACGGCCACGTAGCGGTTGTTGGCCAGGGACTTCATCGCGTGGGTCTGGGTGGCCTCGTTCCACTCGAAGGCGAAGCCCTCCCAGGCGCCGCCGACGTCGGTGGAGCGGGCCCGCAGCACGCCGGTGTTGGGGGCCGGGTACTTCACCTCGGTGGCCGCGAACTTGTTGTTGCGGACCGACTGGATGGCGATGTTCTCGGGCTCCTCGGCCAGGGCGGAGGCGGCCTTGCGCTGGCCGGAGGCCCCGGTGATCCGCTCCATCTCGGCGCCGTCCACGGCCTTCCACGCGGAGGACGGCTTCACGGGCCCGTCGGTCCGCGGGGCGGCGACCGCCGAGGGTGCGGCGAGGGCGGAGCCCGCCAGGACGGTGCTCAGGCACAGCAGGGCAGAGGTCATGCGTCGCACAGGTGTTTCCTCGTTCTCTTGGAAATTCGCGGTGGTGGAGCGGTGGAAAAGGGCGGTGCGGTGGAAAGGGGGGGCGGGACGGGACGGCGGCGGGAATCCGGTCGAAAGGCCGGGATGGCCGCGGGCCCGCGCGTGCGGGAAGGCCGGTCACTCGTACGCGGAAAAGCGTCTCCGGTTCTTCGTCCCCCTGGGCCATCCCCCTGAACGGTCCCCCGAGCCACCCGTCTGGCGGCTCGTCCTGGGCAGCCCCCCCGGGCAACCCGGCTGGGCCGCCCCCCTGAGCGGCCCACCTGGGCGGTTCGGCCCTTCCGGGCCGGTCCCACCCCTCCGAGCGGCCCGGTTCGGCATCTGCTCCGGGCGGGGCCCGAGGGGCCGGCGCGGACCGCGGTGAAGTGGTCTCAGCGTACGGTGGCGGCAGGAAGTCCGGCAATGATTTATCGGGCTTCGGAAGGTTTTGGCGACCGCCGCCCGCGGTATCGCCGGTTTTGTGGTTTTACGTTCAACAGGCGGAAATGCGGTGTTCGTTCAGGGGTCGCTCCGGCCTCGCGCGTCCGCCGGGAGTGCGCCGGCGGGCCCCCTTCCCTATATGACGTGTACCCGCCAGTATCGGGGGGTCGCGTCCCCACGGCCCTGGAGGCTCCCCCGTGTCCACTCCCGCGTCCGCGTCCTCGACCACCCGCAGAAGCTTCCTGGCCGGCGCGCTCGCCGTCTCCGCCACCGCGGTCGTCGGCATCGCGCCGGCGGCCGCCGCGCGCCGGGCGGTGCGCGGGACGGGGGACTGGATGGGCGGCCTGCCGGACGGCACCGCGCTCCAGCGGCTCACGATTCCGGGGACGCACGACTCCGGGGCCCGCTTCGGCGGACCGTGGACGGAGTGCCAGGACACCACGATCGCCCAGCAGTTGGAGAGCGGCATCCGCTTTTTGGACGTACGGTGCCGGATCACCGGGGACGCGTTCGCGATCCACCACGGGGCGGCGTTCCAGAACCTGATGTTCGGCGACGTCCTCATCGCCTGCCGGGACTTCCTCGCCGCTCGGCCGACCGAGACCGTGCTGATGCGGGTGAAGCAGGAGTACTCCGAGGAGAGCGACGCGGCGTTCCGGCGCGTCTTCGACCTGTACCTCGACGCGAAGGGCTGGCGCCCCCTCTTCCGCCTCGACCCCGAACTGCCCTCGCTGGGACAGGCGCGCGGCCGGGTGGTGCTCCTCGCGGACAACGGCGGGCTGCCGGGGGTGCGGTACGGGGACCAGGCCCTCTTCGACATCCAGGACGACTACATGGCGGAGCCCTTCGCCAAGTACGCCAAGGTAGAGGCGCACTTCCGCAGGGCCGCCCAGCAGCCGGGCAAGCTGTTCGTGAACCATGTCTCCACCGCCGCCCTGATGCCGCCCCGCTGGAACGCGGACCGGCTCAACCCCCAGGTGCACTCCTTCCTGGAGCGCCCCGAGACCGCCGGCTGGACGGGGCTGGGCATCGTCCCCCTCGACTACTCCGCGAACCGGCCCGGCCTGGTGGAGTCGCTGATCCGGCACAACCCGGCGGGGTGAGCGGGGAGGGGCCGTGACCCCCCGCCTCACATCCCCGGCGGCGGTGTGGGCGCGCCCGGCAGGGTGAGGGTGGCGATCGTGCCGGGGGCGCCGTCCGGGGCCGGGCGGAGGGTGACCTCGCCGCCCGCGTGGTGGACCGTGCGGGCGACGATGGACAGGCCGAGGCCCGAGCCGGGGAGCCGGCGGGCGGACGGGGAGCGCCAGAAGCGCTCGAAGACGTGCGGGAGTTCGTCGGCGGGGATGCCGGGGCCCCGGTCCCGGACGGTCAGCTCGCCCCGGTGCAGGCGCACGTCGATCGTGCCGCGCGGCGGGCTGAACTTGACCGCGTTGTCCAGGACGTTGACGATCGCCCGCTCCAGGGCGGCCGGTTCGGCCCGTACGTACCAGGGGGCCAGGTCCTCATTGACCGTCAGCTCGGGGCCGCGCAGCCGGGCGCGCCGCAGCGCGGTGCGGGCGATCTCGTGCAGGGCCACCACCTGGAGCGGGCCGGGCTGGGCGGCGTCGGGGCGGGCCAGCTCCTGGAGGTCGCCGATGAGCGCGCCCAGCTCCGTCATCTGGGCCTTGACCGAGGCCATCAGCGCCTTGCGGTCCTCCGGCGGGATCACCCGGCCGGTCGCGTCGCTGCGGGCCAGCAGCTCCACGTTGGTGCGCAACGAGGTGAGCGGGGTGCGCAGTTCGTGGCCCGCGTCCGCGATCAACTGGGCCTGGCGGTCGCGGGAGGAGGCGAGCCGCGCCGCCATCGCGTTGAACGAGCTGGACAGCCGGGCGACTTCGTCCTCGCCCGTGACGGGGATGCGTACGGTCAGGTCCTCGGTGCGGGCCACGTGCTCGACCGCCTCGGCGAGTTCGTCGACCGGCCGCAGCCCGGCCCGGGCGACCCAGAGGCCGGCCGCGCCCGCGCCGAGCACGCCGAGCCCGGAGACGGCGAGCAGCACCCAGGCGAGCTGGGCCAGCGGGGAGGTGACCTGCTTCATGGAGACGGCGACGGAGACCGCGATGTCGGGGCGGGAGGGCCCGGCGGGCGAGGTGTGGACGCGCATCGCGGTCCCGTCCTCGGCCTTCGTGGTGTGGGTGGCGTCCTCGCGCAGCCGGGCGGCGACGGCCCGGTCGGCGGCCTCGACCGGGATGGCGGCCCTGCCGGGCACCGTGCACGGGCGCTCGGAGACGGCGGACACCAACTGGATGGTGTACGGGCCGGTCACGATCTGGAGGTTGCCGGGCAGGCGGCTCGTGCAGGAGGCGGCGAGCAGCTTGATCGCGGCCTCGTCCGGCTCGACCTGCGACAGCGTCGTGTCGAGCTGTTCGGTGAGCCGGTCGCGGGTGGTGACCCAGCAGGCCGCCGCCACCGCGGCGACCGCCACCGCGACGGCCGTGGCGACCAGGATCGCGAGCCGCGAGCGCAGCGGCCGCGCCCGGAAGCGGCGCAGCGGGCTCACGCCTCGGTGCTCCCGCCGCCGCGGAGGGCGTACCCGACGCCGCGCACGGTGTGGACGAGGCGGGGCTCGCCGCCGGCCTCCGTCTTGCGGCGCAGGTACATCACGTACACGTCCAGGGAGTTGGAGCTGGGCTCGAAGTCGAAGCCCCAGACGGCCTTGAGGATCTGTTCGCGGGTGAGCACCTGGCGCGGGTGGGTCAGGAACATCTCCAGCAGGGTGAACTCCGTGCGGGTCAGCTCGACCCGCCGCCCGCCCCGCACGACCTCGCGGGTGGACAGGTCCATCCGCAGGTCGTCGAAGGAGAGCACGTCGTCGTCGGGGGCGCCCGCGCCCGCCGCCGAGGCGTAGGAGCTGCGGCGCAGCAGGGCCCGGATGCGGGCGAACAGCTCGTCCAGCTCGAACGGCTTGACCAGGTAGTCGTCCGCGCCCGCGTCGAGCCCGGTGACGCGGTCGCCGACGGTGTCGCGGGCGGTGAGCATGAGGACGGGCGTGGTGGAGCCGGTGGCGCGGATGCGGCGGGCGGCGGTGAGGCCGTCCATCCGGGGCATCTGGATGTCGAGGACGACGAGGTCGGGGGCGTACTCCTCGATCGCCGCCAGGGCGTCGTACCCGTCGACGGCGACCCGTGTCCCGTACCCCTCGAAGGCCAGGCTGCGCTGGAGCGCCTCGCGCACGGCCGGCTCGTCGTCGACGATCAGGATGCGCTGGGGCTCGTCATCGGCGGGGTTCATCGCGGCTCGTCCTCTTCTCGTTCCGGCTCGGCGGGGGCCTTCTCAGCCTCGCACGGCCGGGGCGGTGCGCGGGGTCAGGAACCCTGGCCCGCGCGCAGCCCGTCCAGGCCGGCCTTGAGGGTGTCCACCGGGATCGCGAAGCCGAGGCCGACGCTGCCCGCTGCGGAGCCGCCACCGGCGGTGGACCGACTCGGGGTGTACATCGCGGAGTTGATGCCGATGATCTCGCCGTCCAGGTTGATCAGCGCGCCTCCGGAGTTGCCGGGGTTGAGGGAGGCGTCGGTCTGGATCGCCTTGTACGTGGTCGTCCGCCCGCCCGTGTCGCCGTTGAACTGCCGACCGCCGAACGCGAACGGCCACGGGTCACCGCCGCCCTGCCCCTGCCCGGAGCCCGCGCCGGAGCCCGCCCCCGCTTCCTCGGCCACCGTCACGTCCCGGTCGAGCGCGGAGACGATCCCGCTGGTGACGGTGCCGGTCAGCCCCTCCGGCGAGCCGATGGCCACGACCTCCTCACCGACCCGGACCTGCGAGGAGTCGCCGAGCGGAGCCGTGGCGAGGCCGCTCGCGTCCCGGACCTTGAGGAGCGCCAGGTCCGTGGCGGGGTCGGCGCCCACGACGTCGGCGGTGCGGGACTTCCCGGTGGAGAGGGTGACCTCGACCTGCTCCGCGCCCGCGACCACGTGGTTGTTGGTGACGATCTCGCCGTCCTCGGTGATCACCACCCCGCTCCCGGTGGACCGGCCCGCCGACGAGGTCGCGCCGATCTCCACGATCGCGGGGGCGACCGCCTCGGCCACCGCCGCGACGGAACCCTTGCCGCTCTGCGCGACGGTGGTGGCCCGGACGGCGCTCCCGGAGCCGGCGGCGCTCGCCGCTCCGCCGTCGTACCGGCCGGCCAGGGTGGCCGCGCCGCCGCCCGCCACGCCCGCCGCCAGCGCCACCGCCGCCAGCAGGGCGACCGGCCGCCGCGCCCGCCGCCCGCCTGGGGCGGGGGCGTACGGGGACGGGGCCGGGGCGTACGGGGGAGGCGGCGGCCAACCGCCCGCCGCGCCGTCGTACGCCGTGGAGCCGGGGTACGGGGCGGGGTGCTGGTCCGTCGTGCGCGCGCCGCTCGGGCGGGGGTTCTCCGTCATGCCGACCAGGCTGGTCCGCGAAGATGAGAGGGGACTGAGCACGCCCTGAGAAGCCCGCGAGAACCGCGCCCGCCGGTGGTGGGCGCGCCGCCAGGACCGGCGTACGTCTGGGGCTGCGCTGCCAGGACCGGCGTACGCCCGGCGGTGGGGGCTGCCAGGACCGGCGTATGTCTGGGGCTGTGCCGCCAGGACCGGCGTACGCCTGGTGGTGGGCGCCGCCAGGACCGGCGTATGTCTGGGGCTGCGCTGCCAGGACCGGCGCACGCCCGACGTCTCCCGCAGAAGCGCCCTACAGCGCGGCGCGCGGCGCCGGCGGTTCGCCGCAGCCGCACGAGCGCCGGACCACCAGCGCCGAGGGGAACTGCCGCACCCGCTCCCGCCGCGAACCGGAGATCCGCAGCGCGTCGTCGAGGACCAGGTCCACGGCGGCCCGCGCCATCGCCGGGCGGTCGGAGAAGACCGTGGTCAGCGGCGGGTCGGTGAGACCGGCTTCCTTCACGTCGTCGAAGCCCGCCACCGCCAGCTCGCCGGGCACGTCGATGCGCAGCTCACGGGCGGCCCGCAGCACCCCGAAGGCCTGGTCGTCCGTGGCGCAGAAGATCGCCGGGGGCCGGTCGGGGCCGGCCAGCAGCCCGAGGGCCACCTGGTAGGCGTCGTAGCGGTTGTAGGGGGCCTGGAAGAGGCGGCCCTCGGTGGAGCGGCCGGACTCCTGCATCGCCCGTCGCCAGCCCTCGATGTGGTCCGCGACCGGGTCGCCGACCGAGGGGGTCGCCTCCGTGCCGCCGAGGCAGGCCACGTACGCGTGGCCGTGCTCCAGCAGGTGGCGGGTGGCGAGCTGCGCCCCGCCCACGTCGTCGGTGACGACGGCCACGTCGTCGATCGCCTCGGGCCGCTCGTGCAGCAGGACGACGCGGGCGTCCCACGCCTCGATCTCGGCGGCGGCCCGCTCGCTGGGACCCTGGCTGACCAGGATCAGCCCGGAGACCCGCATTCCGAGGAAGGCCCGCAGGTAGTGGACCTCGCGCTCGTCGCGGTAGTCGGAGTTGCCGACGAGCACCATCTTCCCGCGCTCGGCGGCGGCCTGTTCGACCGCGTGCGCCATCTCCGCGAAGAAGGGCTGCCGGGCGTCCGGCACGATCATCCCTATGAGGTCGGTCCGCCGTGAGGCCATGGCCTGGGCGACCCGGTCGGGCCGGTAGCCCAACTGCTTGATCGCGGCGAGGACCCGTTCGCGCGTGGCCGGGGCGACCGGTCGGGGCCCGTTGTTGATGACGTAACTGACGACCGCGGTCGACGTCCCCGCCAGTCTCGCCACATCGTCCCGCGTCACCTTGGCCACGCGCGGCAGTCTACGCGGATGGACCTACCTCTTGGCAGCCTCCACCGGCGCTTCTTCCGGGGAACCGGTCCGCGCGGACTGCTCCGAACGGGCGACGGCGCCGCCGTCGCGCCGCCGGTCGTCCGCCCCGCGCTCGGCCCCGTGCGCCGAGGACTCCTGCGCCGGGCGTTCGGCCTTCTCCGGCGTGACGAAGCGGTAGCCGACGTTGCGGACGGTGCCGATCAACGACTCGTGCTCGGGGCCGAACTTCGCGCGCAGCCGCCGTACGTGGACGTCGACCGTCCGCGTGCCGCCGAAGTAGTCGTACCCCCACACCTCCTGGAGGAGCTGCGCGCGGGTGAAGACCCGGCCCGGATGCTGGGCCAGGTACTTCAGCAGCTCGAACTCCTTGAAGGTCAGGTCCAGGACCCGCCCCTTGAGCTTCGCGCTGTACGTCGCCTCGTCGACGGAGAGGTCCCCGTTGCGGATCTCCATCGGGGAGTCGTCGGAGGCGGTCTGGCGCCGCCCGGTGGCCAGCCGCAGCCGGGCCTCCACCTCGGCCGGTCCGGCCGTGTCGAGCAGGACGTCGTCCACGCCCCAGTCGGCGGTGACGGCCGCGAGGCCGCCCTCGGTGACGACGAGGATCAGCGGGCTGCCGGGGCCGGTGGACCGCAGCAGTTGGCAGAGGGAGCGGACCTGGGGGAGGTCGCGCCGCCCGTCGACGAGGATCGCGTCGGCCCCCGGGGTGTCCACCAGGGCCGGCCCCTCGGCGGGGGCCACCCGCACGCTGTGGAGCAGGAGGCCGAGGGCGGGGAGCACCTCCGCCGACGGCTGGAGCGCGTTCGTCAGGAGCAGCAGGGAACTCATCGCCGCTCACCTGCCCGGTTCGGTCGATCGTGGTGCACGGTTCGCTCGCCCATGACGTCGGTCCTCCTCGTTCCCTGCGAGAGGGGCACTCCCGGTTCGGAGCCGGGGGAGTATGCGGCACTGCTTCGTACAGTTCTCACGGTCCTACAGGTCCGGCGGTCCGGCCTTGCGTCCCGAGGGGCGCTGAGCTTCGCGAAACGTCTGCGTAACACCGTTCCGCAAAGCACGAGAGGACCCAGTGGGCTGCGCTGCCCGGGTCCTCATCGCAGCAGAATAACCCACATGACTTCTGTGTCCGAGGGTCGATGCGCGCCTCCTTCCGTTGCCTCGATCACGTCGCCCCGCCGGAACGCCGTGCTGCTGACCGATGACGGGGTGCCGGTCGAAGCGGTGTACGAGCCGTGCGCGGCGGGTCCCGGAGCGGCCGGCGCCCCCGCGATCGTGGTCGCCCACGGGTTCACCGGCTCGCTCGACCGGCCCGCCGTCCGCCGGGCCGCGCGGGCGTTCGCCCGGCGGGCGGCGGTGGTGACGTTCTCGTTCCGGGGCCACGGGCGGTCCGGCGGGCGTTCGACGGTGGGCGACCGCGAGGTGCTGGATCTGGCCGCCGCCGTCGCCTGGGCGCGGGAGCTGGGGCACGCCCGCGTGGTGACGGTCGGGTTCTCGATGGGCGGCTCGGTGGTGCTGCGGCACGGTGCCCTGTACGGGCCGGACGCGTCCGTTCGAGCGCCGGCGTACGAGGGGCGCACCCGGCGCGCGGGGGCGCACGCGGACGCGGTGGTCTCCGTCAGCTCCCCGGCCCGCTGGTACTACCGGGGTACGGCCCCGATGCGCCGCCTGCACTGGGTGGTCACCCGCCCGCCGGGGAGGATCGTCGGGCGGTACGGGCTCCGGACCCGGATCGCCGCCGAGGCGTGGGACCCGGTGCCGCTCTCCCCGGTGGCGGCGGTCCCGCTCATCGCCCCGGCCCCGCTGCTGGTCGTGCACGGCGACCGGGACGCGTACTTCCCGGTGGACCACCCGAGGACGCTGGCGGAGGCGGCCGGTCCGGGCGGCGCGGAGCTGTGGCTGGAGGCGGGGATGGGGCACGCGGAGAACGCGGCGGGGGACGCCCTTCTCGCCCGTATCGCCGACTGGGCGGTCGCGGCGTGCCCCATCATGGAGAGCTGACGCACGACAGGTCCGACCACCGAACCGAAGGAGTGGCGCCATGGCAGCGGGGACGATCCGCTACTGGGCTGCGGCCAAGGCCGCCGCGGGCACCGCGGAGGAGCCGTACGCGGCGGCGACCCTGGCCGAGGCGCTCGACGCGGTGCGCGAACGGCATCCGGGCGAGCTGAGCCGGGTGCTGCGGCGGTGCTCGTTCCTCGTCGACGGGGACCCCGTCGGGACCCGCGGGCATGAGACCGTACGCCTTGCCGAGGGCGGCACGGTCGAGGTGCTCCCGCCGTTCGCAGGAGGGTGAACCGCAGGCCATGAGCAGCAGCAGCGATCAGCAGTACCCGTATCCGTACGACCCCCAGCAGCCCCCCGCGCACGGGGAGCAGCAGGCGTACCCCGCGTACGGCGACGCCTCCCGCGGCGGGGACGGCGCGGCCGCTCCGGCCGCCCACTGGCCCGACGGGACGGCCGGGCAGTCCGTCGTCCCGGAGCCGGGCGGCTTCGACCAGGGCGCGACGCAGACGTGGCAGGCCCCGACCTGGGACACGCAGTACCAGCCGGTGATCCGCCCGGACGACCGGGCCCCGTACGGGGACCCCGGCCACGGGCAGGGGTACGGGCAGCAGCAGCGGGACGCGTACGGGGCGGCGCAACCGGGCCCGCCTCACCAGCAGCCGGACGCCGCGCCCCGCGCGTACCGGCAGCCGGACGTCGCGCCCCGCGCGTACCGGCAGCCGGACGTCGCGCCCCGCGCGTACCGGCAGCCGGACGTCGCGCCCGCTGCGTACCAGCAGCCGCACCCGCCGCAGCACACGCAGCAGCCGCAGGGGACCCACCTGCCCCGGCACGCGCAGCAGCCGCAGGAGACGCACCCGCCGCAAGCGACCCAGAGCGCCTACCCGCCCCAGCAGCCGCAGCACACGCAGCAGCCGCAGGGGACCCACCTGCCCCGGCACGCGCAGCAGCCGCAGGGGACGCACCCGCCCCAGCACGCGCAGCAGCCCCAGCACGCCCATCAGCCGGCCGCCGAGGTCGCGTACACCACGCCGCCGGGGGCGTCGGGCTCCTACCCGCTGCCGCCCGAAGCGCCGGTGGCGTCCGCCGCCGGGACCGCACCGGCCGCCGCGCCCCCGCTCGACGCAGCCGGCTACAGCGCGCCCACCACCCTGGGCAACGCCCGGATCACCGACGCCCAGCGGGCCCGCGCCGAGGGGCGCTCGCCGATCATCGCGCCGGGGATGCAGCCCGCGGCGCTCACCGCCGTGCTCGGGCTGCTGCTCGCGGGCGGCGCGGTGATCGGGACGTACGCCCTGCTCGTCCCGGTGGTCCTGCTCCAGGCGGTGACGGCCGCGGGATGGTTCCGGCTCAACGGCATGTGGCCCGCCCGCCAGGGCATCGCGCTCGCCTTCGCCGGGGGTCTGGCCGCCGACGCCGCTCTGCTCGCGGTGGGCCGGGAGAACGGGCCCGCCGCGCTGCTGGGCGCCCTCGGGGTCTGGGTGCTGCTCACGGTGGTCCTCCAGCTCCGCAGCCACGCCGGCGCCGACGACCGGTTGCACGGGCTGATGGCCACCGTCGTCTCGGCGTCCCTCGCGGTGCTCGCCGGCGGGCACCTCGCGGCGGCCCCGGACGCGGTGGCGGTCGGCGGGGCCGCGGTCGCGGCCGCCGCGGTCGCCCGCGCGCTCCCGCTGCCCGGCGCGGCCTCCGCGGTGGCGGCCCTGCTCGCGGGCGCGGGCGCGGGGTTCGCGGCAGGCGGCCTGACGGACCTCGGCGCGTCGCCGGGCGCGCTGCTGGGCCTGGCGGCGGGCGGGTGCGCGCTGATCGGGCTGCGGGCGGCGAGCTACGACTACCCGTCCCGGTTCGTCCACATGACGGCCGGGGTGGCGCTGCCGCTCACCGCGGCGGCCCCGGCGGTGTACCTGCTCGGCCGGTTCTACGGCTGACCGCCGCCCCCACGCGGCCCGCGGCCCGGTCCCCGGCAGCGTCGTGCGGGGGCCGGGCCGCCGTCGTGGAAGGGCCCGCCGGGAACTGACGGACCCCCGCCGCTCGTAGATCACCTGAGGGCTTCCCCGCGGCCGGACCGTAGGCTCGCGGGCGCCGGGGGCCGCGATCGGCTGAGGGTGGGGAGCGGGAGACATGCGCGCGCTGCGAACGGTGCTGGTCCTGGTGGTGGTGCTCGGCGGTCTCCTCGTCGCCCTCGACCGGGTGGCGGTCCACTTCGCCGAGTCCGAGGCCGAGGACCGCTTCACGGTCGGCGGGGGCGGCGCCGGCTCGACGGACGTCTCGATCAAGGGGTTCCCCTTCCTCACCCAGCTCGCCGGATCGCGGCTCGACCGGGTCGACGTGGGCCTCACGGGGATGAGGACCGAGGCCGCGGGCCGCTCGATCCGGGTCAGCGAGGTCCGGGCCCGGCTGTACGACGTGCGGCTCGGCTCCGGTTACCGGACCGCCACCGCCGCCCGCGCCACCGGCACCGCCCTCGTCTCGTACGAGGACCTGACCGCGGCGGCCAGCGACGGTGTCGTCGTCGCGTACGGCGGCGAGGGCAAGGCGAAGGTGACCGGCACGGTGAAGCTGCTCGGTCGCCCCCTCTCGCGCAGCGTGCTCTCCACGGTGACCCGCCTCGACGGCCGCACGATCAAGGTGCGCGCGGACGAGGTGCCGGGCGAGGGCATCCCCGGCGTCGAGGAGCTGGTCCGGAGCAGGACCGACTTCGAGGGCGCGGTCGACGGGCTGCCGAAGGGCATGGAGCTGCGGAGGACCACGGTGACGGAGAAGGGCCTGGAGATCGAGGTCGCCGGAACGGACGTTCCGCTGACGGGCTGACGGGACGGCCCGGGGGCCGGGTCGTCGGACCGGGCGACGCCCGCCGAGGACGCCCGATCCAGATGGTGAGACAGCGGTGTCCGACCCGCAGATGCCGGGTGGGGGCGGGCGGGGAACGGCCTGCGGGACACGGCCCGCCCGCCCGTCTTCGTCTCGCTGTATGGACGATCCTGTCTCATCATGCGACACGACGGTGACATCCCCGGCCGTACCTCCCTACGATCGGACCCATGAAGCGACAGGCGGATCTCACGAAGCGGCGGGCAGTAGACCTGTGCCGCGTCGCCGCCATGCTCTGTCGCCCCTTCTGAACGGGGCGTTCGTACCGCCTCGTTTCCTCCCCGGCCCGTCGACCGCCGTCAGGGCCGACCCCGTGCGCCGTACGCGCCGCGCCCGCCGCTCTCCCGCGTACGCCCCGCACCCAGCAACTCCGCATCTCGCACCACCCGCCGCAGACTGCCCCGGAGGAGAACAACATGAGCCGCAGCGACGTCCTGGTAGACGCCGACTGGGTCGAGGCCCACATCGACGACCCGCAGGTGGCCATCGTCGAGGTGGACGAGGACACCTCGGCGTACGAGAAGAACCACATCAAGAACGCGATCCGGATCGACTGGACCAAGGACCTCCAGGACCCGGTCCGCCGCGACTTCGTCGACCAGGCCGGCTTCGAGAAGCTGCTCAGCGAGAAGGGCATCGCCAACGACACGCTGGTCGTCCTCTACGGCGGCAACAACAACTGGTTCGCCAGCTACGCCTACTGGTACTTCAAGCTGTACGGCCACGAGAACGTCAAGCTGCTCGACGGCGGCCGCAAGAAGTGGGAGCTGGACTCCCGCGACCTGACCGACGCCGTCCCCACGCGCCCGGCCACCCAGTACAAGGCCAAGCCGCAGGACGAGTCGATCCGCGCCTACCGCGACGACGTCGTGAAGGCCATCGGCAACCAGAACCTGGTCGACGTGCGCTCGCCCGACGAGTTCAGCGGCAAGCTGCTCGCCCCGGCCCACCTCCCGCAGGAGCAGTCGCAGCGCCCCGGCCACGTGCCGAGCGCCCGCAACATCCCGTGGTCGAAGAACGCCAACGACGACGGCACGTTCAAGTCGGACGAGGAGCTGAAGGCCCTCTACGAGAACGAGCAGGTCGACCTGGCGAAGGACACCATCGCGTACTGCCGCATCGGGGAGCGCTCCGCGCTCACCTGGTTCGTGCTGCACGAGCTGCTCGGCCAGGAGAACGTCAAGAACTACGACGGTTCGTGGACCGAGTACGGCTCCCTCGTCGGCGTGCCGATCGAGCTCGGCCCCGCCAAGTAACCCGACCGACCCGCACGACACCGACCCGAAGGACAGAACACCATGTGTGGAGCACAGGCCGGCGGCCCCGACGCCTCGACGATCAAGCCCGGCGAGACCACCATCCAGGGCAGCGTGACCCGCGACGGCGAGCCCGTCACCGGCTACGTGCGCCTGCTGGACTCGACCGGTGAGTTCACCGCCGAGGTCCCGACCTCGGCCACCGGGCAGTTCCGCTTCTACGCGGCCGAGGGCACCTGGACGCTCCGCGCCCTGGTGCCGGGCGGCAGCGCGGACCGCACGGTCGTCGCGCGGACCGGTGGACTCTCCGAGGTCGCCATCGCCGTCTGACCCGCGGCGCAGCACACCGGCCGAAGGGCCGCACCCCAGGGGGTTGGACGCCACCTGACGCAGGGGTGCGGCCCTTCGCGCCGTCCGGGCCCCGCGGCGGGTGGGCGGTCGGCGCGAACGGTTCTACGCTGGAGGCATGTACGCCCGGCGCAGGCGGAACTACCTCCTGATGATGGGCGGATGCGTCGTCCTCTTCGTGTCCGCCTGGGCCGTCGTACGCCTGTGGTCCATGCCGGTCGCCGTCGCCATGTGCGTGGTCGCCATGGTGATCCCGCCCGTCGCGGCGATGGTCGCCAACCGGCGGGGCCCGGAGGACCGCTGGTGGGACGACCCGTCCGGCGACCCGACGTCCGACGCGTGGTGGGAGGAGCTGGACGGCAGGAAGCGCCGCTGACCGGGCCGCGCGCAGGCGTCCGGCTCAGTAGACGAGGGCCTGGGCGCCGTCCGCCATGGCCTCCTGCACGAAGACCTGCGCGCCCGCGATGCGCACGCCCTCCAGCACGTCCTTCTCGGTGATGCCGCGCCGGGCCGCGCACTGCGTGCACAGCGTGATCCGGCCGCCCGCCAGGACCGAGTCCAGCAGGTCGGGCAGCGGGGCGGAGTGCGGCAGTTCGAACTCCGCCGCCCGACCCGGAAGCGCGAACCACGCGGACTCGCCGGTCAGCCAGAGCGAGACCTCCACACCGCTGGCGACGGCCACCGCCGCCACGGTGAAGGCCTGCGAGCAGCGCTCGGCGGAGTCGGCCCCTGCGGTCACCTTGATCACGAGCTTCTTCGGCATGGGGCGAACTGTAATCCCCCGCCGGACGCCCGCTCCGCGCCCCCGAATCCGCCCCGCCGCCCTGCTCCGCACCCCGCACCGGCCCGCGCCCCGAGCCGCGACCTGAACGCGACGGCCGGGCCCCCACCCATTAGGCTGAGGCCAGGCCCTGTACCGCCGTCACCCGCTCGTCAACGAGGAGCCCCCCGTGCTTGAGGCATTCTTCTCCGCCCTGCTGATCCTGGTCTGCGTGGGCGTCCTCGCCTTCACCGCGCTCGCCGTGAAGAAGCTCTACCAGGGCCAGCGCTGACCCTCGCCGCACCCCGTCCCGCCCCTCCCCCTCACAGATCGTCTGAGCCGCTCATGATCGAGATCCCGTCCGACCTCCACCCGGACCTCGTCCCGCTGGCCTTCCTCCTCGGCAACTGGGCGGGCGCGGGCGTGTCCGACTTCCCCGGCGCCGAGAAGTGCAACTTCGGCCAGGAGGTGACCTTCAGCCACGACGGCCGCGACTTCCTGGAGTACGTCTCCCACACCTGGGTCCTGGACGCCGAGGGCGAACAGGTCCGGCCGCTGGAGACCGAGTCCGGCTACTGGCGCGTCGACAAGGACCGCAAGGTCGAGGTCGTCATGGTCCGCGACCAGGGCGTCGTCGAGATCTGGTACGGCGAGCTGGCCGACCAGAAGCCCCAGATCGACCTGGTCACCGACGCGGTGGCCCGGACGGCGGCCTCCGGCCCGTACAGCGGGGGCAAGCGGCTCTACGGGTACGTCAACAGCGACCTCATGTGGGTCGGCGAGAAGGCGACGCCCGACGTCGAGCTGCGCCCCTACATGTCGGCGCACCTGAAGAAGGTCGTCACCCCGGAGGAGGTCGCCGAGATGGCGAAGAGCCTCGGGGACATGCCCGACGACGGCATCGCGTTCTTCAAGTAGGCGGCCCGCGCCGGAGGCCGCAGGCCCGCCCCGACCTACACTGGGGCTGTGGTGAGCACCGACTGGAAGACCGACCTCCGGCAGCGCGGTTACCGGCTGACGCCCCAACGCCAGCTCGTCCTGGAGGCCGTGGACGCGCTGGAGCACGCGACTCCGGACGACATCCTGTGCGAGGTGCGCAAGACGGCCTCCGGGGTGAACATCTCCACGGTGTACCGGACCCTGGAGCTGCTGGAGGAGCTGGGTCTCGTCAGCCACGCGCACCTGGGGCACGGGGCGCCGACGTACCACCTCGCCGACCGGCACCACCACATCCACCTGGTCTGCCGGGACTGCGGGGACGTCATCGAGGCCGACCTCTCCGTCGTCGCCGACTTCACCGCGAAGCTGCGCGGCGACTTCGGCTTCGAGACGGACATGAAGCACTTCGCGATCTTCGGCCGCTGCGAGGCGTGCTCGGCCGCGCGGCAGGAGGCCGACGCCCCGGCCGGCGGAGCCCGCGCCGCGAAGGACCCGGCCGCCGAGTCGTAGGCTGGGCGCCATGAAGAGCCCCCTGCTGTCCCTGCCAGGCGCCGTCTCCGCCGAAGGCCGCGACGAAGGCGTCGCCGCGCACTACGGCGACCTGTTCCGCGAGCAGCGCGCCCTCGCCGACGGCGGCGGCTTCGTCGACCTCTCCCACCGCGGTGTCGTCACCGTGACCGGCGAGGACCGGCTGAGCTGGCTGCACCTGCTCGTCACCCAGCACGTCAGCGACCTCGCCCCGCATCTGGCCACCGAGGCGCTGATCCTCACCGCCAACGGGCACATCGAGCACGCGCTGTACCTGGTGGACGACGGGGCGACGACGTGGATGCACGTCGAACCCGGCGCGCAGGGCGACCTGATCGCCTATCTGGAGTCGATGAAGTTCTTCTACCGGGTCGAGGTCGCCGACCGCACCGGGGACACCGCGCTGCTCCACCTGCCGGCCGGCTCCATCGCCGCGGTCCCGGACGGGGTGGCCGTACGGGAGACCGCGCAGGGCCGGGACCTGTTCCTGCCCCGCGCCGACCTGGAGGCGTACACCGCGGACAAGGGCCCGGCGGCCGGCATCCTCGCGTACGAGGCGCTGCGCGTCGAGGCGCACCGGCCGCGCGTCGGCTTCGAGACCGACCACCGCACCATCCCGCACGAGCTGGGCTGGATCGGCACCGCCGTCCACCTCCAGAAGGGCTGCTACCGGGGCCAGGAGACCGTCGCCCGCGTCCACAACCTGGGGAAGCCGCCGCGCCGGCTCGTCTTCCTGCACCTGGACGGCAGCGAGGTGCACCTGCCCGGACACGGGACGCCGGTGCGGCTGGCGTCCGAGGGCGAGGAGGGGCGTCAGCTCGGGTTCGTCACCACCTCGGCCCGCCACCACGAGCTGGGCCCGATCGCCCTGGCGCTGGTGAAGCGGAACGTGGCGGTCGACGCCGAGCTGATCGCCGGGGACACCGCCGCCGCCCAGGAGACGGTGGTCGAGCCGTAGCCGCGTCCGGGCGCGGCCATGGGGGCGTCACACCTCGATGATCAGGGTGAACGGGCCGTGGTTGGTGAGCGAGACCCGCATGTCCGCCCCGAACCGGCCCGTCTCCACCCGCGCCCCCAGTCCCCGCAGCCGGGCCACCACCTCGTCCACCAGCGGCTCGGCGACCCCGCCCGGCGCGGCGGCGTTCCACGTGGGGCGGCGGCCCTTGCGGGCGTCCCCGTAGAGAGTGAACTGCGAAATCACCAGGAGGGGGGCATTCACCTCCGAACAGGACTTCTCGCCGTCCAGGACCCGTACCGACCAGAGCTTGCGGGCCAGTTGCGCCGCCTTCTCCGGGGTGTCGTCGTGGGCCACCCCGACCAGCACACACAGGCCCTCGCCGGTGATCTCCCCGACGATCTCGGGCTCCGAGGAGCCGTCCGCCGCACCGGCGACGGAGACGCTCGCGCCGTCCACTCTCTGCACCACTGCACGCATACAGACCAACCTATCTTGGGCTGAACGGGTACAGAGCACCTGCGTTCGCCCCCTGTGGAGTGGCACGATGCACGATGTCGGTGTGCCGACGCACCGGTCGAGGGGACGGAACAGCATGAGTACATATGGAACCGGCCAATCTCCCGGTGCCTGCGGGGCCGGGCAACTCCCCGGCGCCGTACCGGGTACGCGTACCGGCGCCGGCCCCCTGCGGTCACCCGTACAGCGTGGCCTGTCCGGACAGCAGCCCGCACCGCCCGGCTCCGGGGGCGCGGCGCACCTGGCGTCCGCCGTCGCGGCGCTGCCCGTGCCGGGGCCGCACGCGGCCGTGCCGGAGCAGGCCGGCGGCGAGGCCGGGTTCGGCGGGATGCGGCTGCCGGAGCTGCGGGCGCTGCGCCGGGACGCCCAGCGCGACGAGACCGATCTCAGTTACGTACGCCGGCTCGTGCAGGGCCGCATCGACATCCTGCGCGCCGAGCTGGCCCGCCGCCGGGACCCCGGAGCGCCGGTCGTGGCGGCCACCGCGGTGGTCGACCGGCTCCCGGAGATCCTGACCGACACCCCGTCCCGGCACCGCTCCTCCGTCCGGCACGTCACGCTGACGACGCCGCGCGGCGACGAGTTCCGGCGGCTCGCCGCCGAGACGCTCGCCGAGGTCGAGCTGTCCGATCTGGACGCCCGGACGGACGAGGAGCTGCGCACCGCCATGGGCCGGCTCGTCCGCTACGAGCAGCAGGTCTCCCGCCGCCGCCACCAGCTCCAGCGCACGGCGGACGATTGCGGCGCGGAGATCGCGCGCAGGTACCGTGACGGCGAAGCACAAGTGGACGACCTGCTCGCCTGAAGCGATCCTTCCGGGCGCGGGTCCCGCACCCCGTCCCCGGAAGGCCACCATGACGTCGATCGACGCCCCGTCCGCCCCGTCCACCGCCGAGGCCCCCGCCCCGCCCGTCCTGGCCGAGGTCGTCCGGTCCGGGTTCACGGAGGGGCGCCACCGGGGGTCGCTGGTCCTGCTGGCGGCCGACGGCAGCGTGGAGCGGGAGCTCGGCGATCCGGCGGCGCCGGTCTTCCCCCGCTCCGCCAACAAGCCGATGCAGGCCGCCGCGATCCTGCGGGCCGGGCTGGACCTGTCCGGCGAGCGGCTGGCGCTGGCCGCCGCGAGCCACTCGGGGGAGCCCTTCCACCTCGACCTGGTGCGGACCCTGCTCGCCGAGCACGGACTGAGCCCCGCCGACCTCCAGACCCCGCCCGACCTGCCGCTGGACCCGGTGGAGGCGGAGGCGTACCTCGCCTCGGGGCAGGTCCGCGAGCGGATCACGATGAACTGCTCGGGCAAGCACGCGGCGATGCTCGCGGTCTGCGTCCGCAACGGCTGGGACACCGCGACCTACCTCGACCCGGCCCACCCGTTGCAGCGGGAGGTGGCGCGGGTCGTCGCCGAGGCGGCGGGCGAGCCGGTCGCCGCGCTCGGCACGGACGGCTGCGGGGCCCCGCTGATGGCGATCGGGCTGACCGGTCTGGCCCGCGCGTTCCGGTCGTTCGTCCTGGCGGAGCCCGGAAGCGCCGAACGCCGGGTCGCGGACGCGATGCGCGCCCACCCCGCGTACGTGGCGGGCACCCGCCGCCCGGACACCTGGCTGATGGAGGGGGTGCCGGGCGCGCTCTCCAAGATGGGCGCCGAGGCGGTCCAGGCGGTGGCGCTGGCCGACGGCCGGGCCCTCGCGTTCAAGATCGAGGACGGGGGGGTGCGGGCGCTCGGCCCGGTGCTGGCCCGCGCCCTGGAACTGCTCGGCGTCGACGCCCCGGTGGTCGCCCGGATCGGGCGCTCGCCGCTGCTCGGCGGCGCGGCGCGGGTGGGAGAAATTCGCGCGACATTCTGAGCCGCGCGTGCTTAGCGTGGCGGCATGAACCCAGAGGTCAGCAGTGTCGCCGCGTCCGATTTCCCCGACTGGGTGAGGGCGGTGTACACCGGCTTCCTGACGGCGGCCGTGCCGACCGAGGAGGACATCGCGGACCGGCTGCCCCGCCTCGACCTCACGCGGCTGCGGGGCGCGCGCGACGCCGGGCGGTGGGTGGCGACGTTCCGTTCGTTCGAGCAGGAGCTGACAGTGCCCGGCGGCGCCACCGTACGGGCCGACGGGATCACCGCGGTGACCGTGTCGCCCACGCACCGCCGGCGCGGGCTGCTGAGCCGGATGATGGCGCAGGAGCTGGCGGCGGCCAAGGAGCGCGGCGACGTCCTCGCCTCGCTGATCGCCGCCGAGTACCCGATCTACGGCCGGTACGGCTTCGGCCCCGCGACGTGGGCGGCGGAGTGGGAGGTCTCCGTGCCGCGCGCCGGCCTGGACCCCCGCCGGTCCGGCCGGCCGGAGGGCGGCGGCCGGGTCGAGCTGGTGGACGCCGCCGAGGTGCGCAGGGCGGGCCCGGAGCTGCACGCCCGGCTCGCGGCCCGGCAGCCCGGCGTCGTCAGCCGCGACGAGCACCGGTGGCAGGTGGCCACCGGGGCGGCCTTCTACCCCCCGCACGATCCGTGGACCCCGGCGTTCTTCGCGGTGCACCGCACCGCGAGCGGCGAGATCGACGGCCTGGTGACGTATGCCGCGGACGACAAGTGGGGCGACGCCAAGCAGCCGCTGAACACCGCGTCCGTACGCGACCTGATCGCGCTGGACCCGGCGGCCGAGCGGGCCCTGTGGCACTACCTCTGCTCGATCGACTGGATCACCACGGTCCGCTCCGGCCACCGCGCCCCCGACGACCTGCTGCCGCTGCTGCTCCCGGACCCGCGCGCCGCCCGGATGGTCACGTACGCGGACTTCATGTGGCTGCGGCTGCTGGACGTGCCGCGCGCCCTGGAGGCCCGCGCCTACGGGATCGAGGCGCAGCTCGTGCTCGACGTCCGGGACGACGCCGGGCTGGCCGGCGGGCGCTTCCTGCTGGACGCCTCGGCCTCGGGCGCGCGGTGTTCCCCGACCACCCGGAGCGCCGATCTCACGTTGGGCGTGGAGGAGTTGGCCACGCTGTACCTGGGCGACGAGTCGGCGCGCCGACTGGTGGACCTGGGGCGGGCGGAGGAGGCGCGCGCCGGTGCGGCGGGGACGGCGGACGCCCTGTTCCGTACGGGCCGCCGGCCGTGGTGCCCGGACGTGTTCTGAGCCGCCGCCCGAGGGGCGCCCCGGCGTCTTCCGGCTCCCGGAGTCCGGGGCGATGGGCGAGCCGGACGACCAGGACCAGGCGTTCGCCTTCGGCCCGGAGCGCCCGCTGGACGGGATCGAGGCGCTGATCCACCGGACGGCCGAGCCTGCCGGGGTGGTGGGCGGCTCGCGGGACGGAGTGGCGGGGCACCGGGACGGAGTGGCGGGCGGCGGGGTCAAGTCCGCTTGAGGTCGGGGGCGTACGCTGCATGGTCATGAGCGGAGAGAAGGGCGGGGGCGCGGAGCACGGGGGCGGTGCGGCCGACGGGGGGCGTGCGGAGGGGGCCACTGCGGACTCGGCTCCGGATTCGGCTCCGGCGCGCGGGGCCGCGGAGGCTTCGGGGCGCGCGGAGGAGCGGGGGCCGGAGCGCGGTCCGGCTCAGGATTCGCCGGGCGGGCCGGCGCGGGGGGCGGTCGGCCGGGGGCGTGCGGAGGCTTCGGGGCGCGGGGATGCCCCGGCTGCGTCTGCGGCGCGCGGGCCCGCGGAGGCCCCGGCGCGCGGGGCCGGTGCGGGCGGTCTGCGGGAGCGGAAGAAGCGGCTGACCTACGAGGCGGTCTCCGAGGCCGCCATCGCGCTCTTCCTGGAGCGGGGCTTCGACCGGGTGTCCGTGGCGGAGGTGGCGGCCGCGGCGGACATCTCCAAGCCGACGCTGTTCCGGTACTTCCCCGCCAAGGAGGACCTGGTGCTGCACCGGTTCGCCGACCACGAGGACGAGCCCGCCCGCGTCGTCGCCGGGCGGTCCGCCGGCGAGAGCCCGCTGGAGGCCCTGCACCGCCACTTCCTCGACGGCCTGGACCGGCGCGACCCGGTGACCGGTCTCTGCGACGCTCCCGAAGTCCTGGCGTTCCACCGCCTGTTGTACGGGACCCCGTCGCTGGTGGCCCGCCTGTACGCCTACCAGTCCCGCTCCGAGGAGGCCCTCGCCGAGGCCCTGGGCGGCGGCGTGCCACGACGGCTCGCGGCCGGTCAGACCATCGCCGTCCTGCGCATCCTGGCCGAGGAGAACTGGCGGCGGATCGACGCGGGGGCGAGCGCTGACCACCTCCACCCGAGCGCGGTCCGGGCGGCCGGGGAGGCGTTCGCCCAGCTCCGCACGGGGCTGGAACCGCAGCGGTGAGGGCGGCCCGCGTGCGGGCTCACGCGGGCGGCGACTCCTCGGCGTACGGCCCCAACGCCCGCCGCAGGTCGGCCGGTTCGCGGTAGAGCACCCCCGTCATGCCGAGGGCGGCGGCCGCGTCGACGTTCTCCTGCCGGTCGTCCACGAACAGGCACCGCTCCACCGCCGTGCCCGCCCGCTGGGCGGCGATGCGGTAGATGGCCGGATCGGGCTTGGCGACCTGCTCCACCGCGCTGCTCACGACCGCGTGGGCCAGATCGGTGAGGCCCAACAGGGCCAGGTCGGCATCCAGTCGGTGGGACGCGTTCGTCACGAGCACCAGCGGGACGCGCGCCCGGACCCGCCGCAGCAGCGCGACCACCTCGGCGTCGGCCCGGAACGGCGCCGCGGCGAGCGCCCGGCCCAATTCCCGCGCCCGCTCGGGCCCCACCCGGTCGGTGAGCCGCGCGGTGATGGACTCCACCCAGGCGTCCGTGGTGATGCGGCCGAGGAGGAGCGGCAGATCGACGTCGGGCGCGTAGGCGACCTCGGTCGTGGCCCCCTCCGCCAGTCCGGCGGCCCGTTCCAGTGCGGCGAGCGGGGCCGTGTCGTAGAAGCGGATGACGTTGTCGAGGTCGCAGAGCACGGCGTCGAAGCCGCGGTCGACGGGGGCGGGGGAGGCGTACGACGTACTCATGGGAGGGTTCCGTTCTCCGTCGCGGCCGGACGGCCGGGGCGGCCTCCGGCGCGACGGCACCGCGCTCCGGCCGGTCCGGCCGAGCGGCGGGACCACGCCCCGCACGTGTCCGCCAGCATAGGACGGAGGTCCCGCACAGGCGGTGCCGCCTCGAACTCCCTCCGCTCGGCAGGCTGATGAGCGCCTCGGCGGTGGGATAGCGTTCGGGCGGGGAGGTCGGAGCGATGAGTGTGCGACTGGCGGCGTACGCCGTGTGCGTCGAGGACGGGCGGGTCCTGCTCGCCCATCACGTACCGCCGAGCGGCGCGTCCACATGGACGCTTCCGGGCGGCGGGGTCGAGCAGTCGGAGGACCCGTTCGACGCGGTGGTCCGCGAGGTCGCCGAGGAGAGCGGCTGCGACGCGGTGGTGGAGCGCCTGCTGGGCGTGGACTCGCGGATCATCCCTGCGGCGGAACGCACTCTCCCCGGCTCCCCGGAACACCAGAACGTCGGCATCTTCTACCAGGTCCGCGTCATCGGCGACCGCTTCCGACCGGACCCGGACGACGACGTCGCGGAGTGCGTGTGGACGCCGATCCCCGACGTCACCGGCCTGCGCCGGTCGTCCCTGGTCGACGTGGGCCTGGCGCTGGCGCGGACCCTCCCGGCGACGGGCCACGTCGCCGCGGTCCCGGTCGGCGGCCTGATCCAGCACTGAGAGGGCCGTGGCCGCTCCGGCAGGCCGGCCGCCGGAGCCCCGGCCCCTCCTATGCTCGGCCGCATGGCTGACGAGTGCTTCGGGCATCCACGGCTCGCCGCGATCCAGGACCCCCTCGACCCCGACCGCGGCGACCTCGACGCGTACGTGGGGATGGCGGTGGAGTTCGGAGCGCGCCGGGTCCTCGACGTCGGCTGCGGGACGGGGGTGTTCGCCCTGGCACTGGCCGAGCGGGGGATCGAGGCCGTCGGCGTCGACCCGGCCGGGGCGTCCATCGACGTGGCCCGAGCCAAGCGGGGTGGCGAGCGCGTGCGTTGGATCTGCGGCGACGCGACGGCTCTGCCGCCCCTGCGGGTCGACCTGGTGACCATGACGGCGAACGTCGCCCAGGAGATCGTCGACCCGGTGGCCTGGCGGGAGACCCTGCGCGGCGCGCACGAGGCGCTGCGGCCGGGCGGCCGCCTGGTGTTCGAGACACGGGACCCGGCCGCGCGTGCCTGGGAGGAGTGGAACCGCGCGGCCTCGTGGCGGGTGACGGAGATCCCGGCGGTCGGCGCCGTCGAGAGCTGGGTCGAGGTGACCGAGGTGGACGGTCCGCTGGTGTCGTTCCGTTGGACGTACGTCTTCGCGTCCGACGGGCAGGTGCTGACGTCGGACTCCACCCTGCGCTTCCGTGGACGGCCGGAGATCGAGGCGGAGCTGATGGCGCTGGGCTACGCGGTGGAGGACGTGCGCGACGCGCCGGACAGGCCGGGCCGGGAGCTGGTCCTCGTCGCGCGCACCGTCAGTCGTCGAGGGCGTCCGCGATCTGCCGCGCGGCCTGTGCGGGCGTGAGGTGCGTGGTGTCGACGACCTCGGCCTCGTCGTGCAACCACGTACGGGCCGCCTCGGCGTAGGGCGCGAGGTGGCGGAGGCGGAAGTCGGAGTCGGGGCCGAGCAGCGTGTCCCCCGCGATACGGCGTCGGAGGGTCTCCTGGTCGGCGTGGAGAACGAAGTGGCGTACGGGGACGGCGTGGTGGGCGAGGCCGGCGCTGATCTCGCGCCAGTACGGCTCGACCAGGACCGTCATGGGCATCACCAGCGTGCCGCCGGTGTAGTCGAGGACGCGGTGGGCGGTCTCGACGACGAGCGACCGCCACGGCGGCCAGTGCTGGAAGTTGTCCGTCGCGGGCAGCCCCGGCGTGATGTCCATGAGCGTCTCGCCGACCTTCTCGGCGTCGAACACCCGTGAGTCCGGGCTCAGTTCCCGTACGAGTGCGCTGGTCGTCGTCTTGCCCGCACCGTGGGTGCCGTTGATCCACACGATCATGCGGCCCATGCCAGGTCCGGCTCGGGGCCGTGCGGAACCGGGGATCGTGGCGGCGAGGGCCCCGGCGCGGCGGGGCCTCGCGCGGTGGTAGCGGAGCCCCTGCCCCCGCGCCGGTGGCCGCGGGACCGAGGGCCAGGGGCCCCGCGGTCCGGTTCGCGCACGGCCTCGGGCCGCGGACCGGATCGGACGGCAGGCGCTCCGACCCCACCGGACGGCGACACGGCGTGCGTCGATCCGGACCGGTGGGGCATCGGCGCACGCCCCGCTGAGGCGGCGCGGACCCGCGTGCCTCCCCGCCCTCGTACCGGGCGGGCCGGTGCGCCTAGCGGACCACGTCGACGAAGATCGGGTTGGTGTAGAGCCACAGGTCGTCCCAGGGGTTGCCCTCGCCGGGGCGGTGGGCCTGGGGGGCGTGGGCGTCGACGGACGGGCCGAAGGGGCCGGGGGCGTTGCGCCTGCCGTCGCTGCCTCGGAGCCGGACGTAGAACGGCTCGTCGACCCGGCCCAGCGGGATGTCGAGGGTGAAGGCGCCCCGGCGGTGGGAGACGTCGATGTGGTCCACCACCCGCGTGTCGGGGGCCCGCCAGGCGTCGCGGTCGGCGGCCGGGCCGGTCACGGTCCCGCGGATGACGTCAAGGGTGGCCAGCCGGGGCAGGTCGCCGTGGGAGTTGCGCCGGGAGGCCGGGGTGATCGTGACCCGGAGGCTTGCACGGCGGCCGCGCCGCACCCGCAGCCGTTGCCCGAGCGTCACGCCGTGGGGGTCGAAGCCGTCCCGGCGGAGGCGTACGTCGATGGCGTCGACGAGGTGGCCGTGGTCCACCCACACCCGGCCGGCCCGCAGGCCGTCCATCACCTGGCGGTAGCCGAAGCGGGTCACCCCGACGTGGGTGCGGCTGAACTGACCGGGCCAGAAGTCGCTGCCGTGCTGCGGCACGCCCGTGTCCGTCGGGCTCGGCTTGTGCCCCAGCGTGTCGAAGTCGGCGCCGGGCGGGAAGTCGCCGTCGCGCCACGTGTCGGCGACCGTGCGGTGGTTGTCGGAGTTGGAGGTGATCCAGAACGGCTTGCCCTCCGCGAGCAGCGAGTCCCACATCCCGCCGACGGTGGCGGTCATCCAGTCGAAGCCGCCCAGGGTCCGGTAGGACTCCGGCGGGTAGCCGGGCCAGGAGTTGGCCGAGGGGGCGTTCTCGTACTCGCCGCGCACGCTGCCCGGTCCGCTGTTGGTCGCGATGGGCGCGGCCTGGGCGCCGGGCGCGCCCTCCATGCCGACGAAGATCTCGGGTGCCGCGTCCCGCCACGCGCGCATCTCGTGCGGCGAGTCGATGCCGAGGCGGGAGGGGTGGTTGGCGAAGAGCAGCACGTCGGGCACCATCCCGCGACGACGCTGGCGCGCGAGCCACCGGATGGCGTCGACGGCCGCCTGCTCGTTCGCGGGGGTCGAGGCGTCGCGCTTGTTGAGCTTACCGTCGTGGGCCAGCTCGAACCGGGTGAGCAGGTCCACCTCGTGCCGGCCCGGTGCGGCCATCACGGTGGCGTGCTCGGCCGCCGGGATGTACCACTCCAGTCCCTGGAAGACGAGGAGCCGGGGGCGGGCCCGGCGGATGTCGCGGATCTCCTCGTGCTGCTTCAGCGCACCGCCCGGCCGCGTGTGGCCGATGTTGCAGTGCTCGGTCAGGACCATCCAGTCGAGGCCGAACCGCTCGGCGTGGCCGGTCTGCTGGAGCAGGTCGTACTTGGCGTCGTGGCTGAACCGGCTGTGCACGTGGTGGTCGCCCACGAGGTACGCGTAACGGCGCGAAGGGCCCCCGACCGCCGCGGACTCCTGCCCGGCGGAGGCGGCCAGCGCCTCGCCGCCGACCGCGGCGGACGCCAGGAACCCCGCACCGAACAGGCCGGCTCCGCGCAGCACCCGCCGCCGGGAGACCTCCTGCGCGTCCAGGCCCTGCTCGGCGACGGCGGGATCCGCCCAGCGCGGCAGCATTCGGTCGGGGTCGTAGTCGTGGTCATGCGTCATGGAGGCTCACCGGTTCTGGTCGGAAGAGTCGAGGGAGCGGACGAGGGCAGCGGGGCCGTGTCCTCGCCCTGGTCGGCGGCGAGGGCCGGGCCGCCGGGCGACGAGGCACGCGGCCCGTCCGGCGGAGGCCCCTGGCGGCGCCGTCCGTGTACGTCGGCCGCCCGGCGGCGTACGCGGAGTGGTTCGTGGCCGGCCGGGGGAGCGGGGCGGGACCGGCTCGGTCGGGCAGCGCCCGGCGCGGCCGCCGCGTTCCGGGACACGGCCCCCGGTGGGCCGCTCCGCGCGTACCCGGTCGGGGGCGTCCCGTACGGCCCGGCGGCACGCGCCGCGCGTGACCGGGCGGCCCGTACGGACCGGCCGGAAGCGGCACGGCGGGCGCGGGCGGCACCGCGGCGGGGCGGCGGAACACGGTGTTACTCCGCCGGACCCCCGCCGCCGGGCAGGCCGGACGCCGCCGTCCCCGGCAGCCCCGTCCCCGCGCGGGCGGGTAAGCCCGCGCCGATCAGCACGGGCGTGCCCGGACCCGCTGCCGGGGGCGGCGCGGTGCGCCTGCTGCGATGCATGTACGTCTCAACTCCAAGGGAAGCGGAAGTCCTCTCCCCCCGGAGAAGCAACGGCTCGATCCTGGCCTCCCTCCATGGCGGCCCCGGCGAACGGCGGGCGGACAGCGCGAGAAATGTTCGTGCCTCTGATGGCCCGACAGATCCGCGTGCACAGTGCCCCCGGCGTCGTGAGGCCCCCCGGAGCCCGGCCGGGGAAGCGCGTGCCCGGCGCGCCCGGTAGCGCCGCATGACTACCGCGGCGACGTCGGGGGGGCGATCCTGCCCCAGGGGACTTCAGCGGTCGCCACCGGCCGCGACCAGGAAGAAGGAGAGATCGTTATGGCGATTCAGCGGATGGACAACGTCGGCATCGTCGTCGAGGACATGGACGCGGCCATCGCGTTCTTCGTGGAGCTGGGTATGGAGCTGGAGGGCAGGGCGGAGGTCGAGGGCCCGTTCGTGGACCGGTGCACCGGGCTCGACGGCGTCCGCTGCGACATCGCGATGGTCCGTACCCCGGACGGTCTCAGCCGGATCGAGCTGGCGAGGTACCGCAGCCCCGCGCCGATCAGCGCCGGGCCGCCCGCCCGGCCGCACAACATCCTGGGCACGCACCGCGTGATGTTCGCCGTCGACGACATCGAGGACACCGTCGCCCGCCTGCGCCCGCACGGCGGCGAACTCGTCGGCGGCATCGCCCGGTTCGAGGACAGCTACCTGGTCTGCTACGTCCGCGGCCCGGAGGGCGTCATCGTCGGGTTGGCCGAGCAACTGAGCTGAGACGGAGCGCCGTGCCCCGGACGTCCGTCGGCATGGCGCGGCCCCTGACCCGCTGCACTGACGGTTCGTCGGAACGCACGCGCCCTCCCCGTCCCGATCTGTCGGAGGCAGCCGCCTCCATGGCGTACGGACAAGTCGACTGACCGGCTCGGAGGTCTCATGCCCCCGCACAGGGAAGCAGCCGCCAAGACCCTCCACCAGCTCTCCGCGCCGCCGGACACGGCCGGCGGCGCGGACGGGGCTCTCGGCAGGGAGGCGCCGGCGGGGCTTGACCGTCGCGCGCCGCCGCCCAGCACGTGGCGCGCGACACTTTTGCAAGCACCTGCTTGCAAAAGTTAGCGCGAGGTCGCACTATCGGGTCATGGCATCACTCAACGTCGGCAATCTCGGTGAGTACCTGCGGGAGCAGCGCCGTGCGGCGCAGCTCTCGCTGCGGCAGCTCGCCGATGCCACCGGGGTGTCGAATCCGTATCTCAGCCAGATCGAGCGCGGGCTGCGCAAGCCCAGTGCGGACGTGCTCCAGCAGGTCGCCAAGGCGCTGCGGATCTCGGCCGAGACCCTGTACGTCCGCGCGGGCATCCTCGACGAGCGGGAGCGGGAGGAGCTGGAGACGCGGGCGGCCATTCTGGCCGATCCCTCGATCAGCGAGCGGCAGAAGAGCGTTCTGCTCCAGATCTACGACTCCTTCCGCCGGGAGAACGGATACGCCCCCGCGTCCGGCGCGGGCAGTGGTGCCGGAGCCGGTACCGGCGGCGACGCCGGTGCGGACCCGAAGGACGACCAAGACCCTCACAGCTAGCAACTGGTTTCCGATGATCCGGGAGGACCACCGTCATGGCCATCGCCGATGACCTGCGCAAGACCCTCACCGACCCCACCCCCCTCTATTTCGCCGCGGGTACGGCCGACCTCGCCGTGCAGCAGGCGCGCAAGGTCCCGGCGCTGATCGAGCAGCTCCGGGCCGAGGCGCCCGAGCGGATCGACGCCGTCCGCAACACCGACCCCAAGGCCGTGCAGGAGAAGGTGGCCACCCAGGCCAAGGAGGCCCAGGCCACCGTCCAGGCGAAGGTCGGCGAGGTGCTCGGCGCGTTCGACGCCGCCGACCTGAAGAAGCTGGGCGAGACCGCCCAGGACCTGGCCCTGCGCAGCGTGGGCGTGGCCGCCGAGTACGCGATCCGGGCTCGGGAGACGTACGAGAAGGTCGCCGAGCACGGCGAGCAGGCCGTCCGGACCTGGCGCGGCGAGACGGCCGAGGAGATCGTCGAGATCGCCGCCGTCATCGAGGCCGATCCCAAGCCCGCGCCGAAGAGCGCTCCCGCGCCGAAGAGCGAGGCGGAGAGCACGTCCGCCGCGGCGGCCCCCGCCAAGCCCGCCCCGGCCGCCAAGACCGCCGGGTCCGCGGGGACGAAGGGCGCGACCGCCGGGACGGCCTCCGAGAAGAAGACCCCCGCGCCGCGCAGGCCCGCGGCCAAGAAGACCCCGCCGGCCGGCGAGTGACCCTCGCGGGGGCCTCTCCGGTGCGACGCGCGACACGCGTGACCGGGACGCGGGGCGGGCACCTTTACGGGGGATCGGCTCGTTGTCCCGGTACCTTGGCCGCAGGGCGCCCATCCATTCACTAGGCGGTACACCATGTTGCTCTCAGGATTCGGCACACTCGTCGATCTGCTCTTCCTGGCCATGCTCGCGCTGGCCGTGGTCGCCTTCGTCTTCGCGGCGATCGCCCGGGAGGACGCCTACCGTGCCGCGGACAAGAAGAGCAAGCCCTTCTGGCTGATCCTCCTCGGCGTGGCGGTGGCGGTGAACCTGTTCGTCCCGATGCTGTTCCTCCAGCTCGCGGGCCTGGTCGCGTCGATCGTCTTCATGGTCGACGTGCGGCCCGCGCTCAAGGCGGTGTCGGGCGGCCGCAGGGGCGGCTCCAGCAGCGACGGCCCGTACGGCCCCTACAACGGCGGGCGCTGACCTCTCGCGGCCTCACGGGGCCGCCGGGCGACGGGTGCGGGGCGGAAGCGCGGTGCGGCTTCCGCCCCGCACCCGTGTCCGCTCCAGGTCGCGGCCCAGCAGCAGGACGGCCACGTCGTCCGTCAGCTCGCCGCCGTTCAGCTCCCGCACCTCGGTGACCGCGGCCTCCAGCAGCTCCTCGCCCGCGAGCCCGCGCTCCCGGCGGCCGTTGACCACCGCGACCATGCCGTCCTGTCCCAGCCGCCGGCCGTCGCCGGCGGCGACGCGCCCCTCGATCAGCCCGTCCGTGTACATCATCAGGCTCCACGCGCCGCCCAGCTCCACCTGCCGCCGCGGCCACCGGGCCCGCGGGAGCAGCCCCAGCGCCGGGCCGCCGTCCTCGTACGGAAGCAGCCGGGCCGGCTGTCCGGGGCGGGCGAGCAGCGGCGCCGGGTGGCCCGCGAGGCAGAGCCCGGCGCTCCGGCCGTCGGGGGAGATGTCGACGGTGCAGAGCGTCGCGAAGATCTCCTCGCTCTGCCGTTCGTGCTCCAGCACCTGTTGCAGCGTGGACAGCAGCACGTCCCCGCAGAGCCCGGCCAGGGTCAGCGCCCGCCAGGCGATCCGCAACTCGACGCCGAGGGCCGCCTCGTCCGGGCCGTGCCCGCAGACGTCGCCGATCATTGCGTGCACTGTGCCGTCCGGGGTGCGCACGGTGTCGTAGAAGTCGCCGCCGAGGAGGGCCCGGCTGCGACCGGGGCGGTAGAGGGCGGCGAAGCTGAGGTCGGAGCCGTCCAGGAGCGGGGTGGGCAGGAGGCCGCGTTCGAGCCGGGCGTTCTCCTGGGCGCGCAGCCGGGACTCGGTCAACTGGTGCTGGGCGATGTCGGCGCGCTTGCGCTCCACGGCGTACCGGATCGCCCGGCTGAGGACGCGTGCGTCCAGTTCGCCCCGGAAGAGGTAGTCCTGCGCCCCGACGCGGACGGCCTCGGCGGCCAGTTCGGCGTCGTCCTGCGCGGTGAGCGCGAGGACCGCGTGCAGCGGGGCGATCCGCAGGACGTGGGTGAGGGCCGCCAGCTCGGCGGCGCGCTCCGAGGCGGGCTCGGGCCGCTGCCCGGCGTCGGACGCCCCGGCGTCGGTGCCGGGCGGGCCCGTCGCGCCCGTGACGGGGAGCGCGAGGTCCAGCAGGATGCAGTCGACGTCATCGGTGAGCAGCCGCCCGGCCTCGGTGAGGTTGCGGGCGGTGCGGACGCGGACCCGTGTACCGGCGGCCGCCGACAGCTCGGGCACGGGGACGGCGGTGCCCGTCGGGTCGTCCTCGATCACCAGCAGGGTGAGGTCGGCGCCGTGGGAGGTCTCCGCAGCGGCGGCGGAGCGCGTCTGCGGTACGGATACGGGCATCGGTTCGGGCTTCCTTCCCTCCCCCGAGGGTGCGGCGGAACGACGATCGACGCCCCGCCAGTCCGGGACGATAGCGGCCCGCGGCCGGGGAACGGAATGGCGCGCGGGGACCGTCCGCCGTTCGCCGGGCCGTCAGGTGCCGCGTCCTGGCGTGGAAGCGGTGCGATGGGCGGCGGTAGGGGCGGCGGGGCGCCCATGACGAACATCACGCGGCCGGGGACGGCGGCGTGGCCCTGCTCACAGGGCCCCGTCCCGGTCCGGCCGCAGTCCCGCGGCCGGTGAGCGGGGGCGGGACTGCGCGCTCCCGCCACCGGAGCCGGACCGGTCGTCCGCCCGCCTGGAGGGACCGGTCGTCCGGAGCCGCACCGGTCGTCCGCCCACCCACCCGGAGCCGGGAAGCCGTGCTCCGGCCCGCCCGGAACCGGAATGATCGGGGCCGGAATGGTCGGGGCCGGACGGGTCGTCCGGAGAGCCGGGCCGGTCGTCCGCACGCCTGGAGGGACCGGTCGTCCGGAGCCGCACCGGTCGTCCGCCCACCCACCCGGAGCCGGGAAGCCGTGCTCCAAGCCCGCCCGGAGCCGGACCGCCCGCCCCCCCCCGGTACGGTGCCGACCGCCGCCGCGGCTACTTGTCGGGGCGCACCACGCCGAGGATCTTCATCGAGCCCGCGCCGGCCAGCGTGACGTCGCGGCCGGGGCGCGGGGCGTGCACGATCGCGCCGTCACCGACGTACATCCCGACATGGCTGGCGTCGGCGTGGTAGATGATCAGGTCGCCGGGGCGCATGTCCGCGATGTCGATGCGCGGCAGCAGCCGCCACTGCTCCTGCGAGGTGCGGGGTATCGGGCGCCCGGCCGCCAGCCAGGCCTGCGAGGTCAGCCCGGAGCAGTCGTACGAACCGGGGCCCTCGGCCCCCCAGACATACGGCTTGCCGATCTGCGCGGTCGCGAAGGCCACCGCCGCCCGGCCGCTCTCGCTCGCCTCGCCGCTGACGTCCTTGACCGTGGTGGAGGAGAGCCACGCGCTCTGCGCCCTCGCGGCGGCGGCCCGCTCCAGCTCGCGCAGCCGGCCGCGCTCCTCCTCCTCCAACTGGTCCTCGATCTTCTCGGCCGCCGCGATCTGGGCGTTGATCCGCTTCTTGGCCTTGGCCTGCTTGAGCCGGTCGGCCTCCAGCTTCTCCCAGTGGGCGCTGGCGTCGCGGGTGTAGGACTCCAGGTCCTCCTGCCGGCGGTTCAGCTCGGTCAGGAGTGACTTGGAGGCGTGCTGGCTCTGCCGGACCTGGTTGACCCCGTCGAGGAAGAGCTGGGGGTCGCCGCTGAGGGCCAGCTGCGCGCCGGGGGGCAGCCCGCCGTTGCGGTACTGCTCGCGGGCCTGGGCGCCCGCCCGGTCCTTCAGCTCGGCGATGCGCGCCTGACCGTCGACGATCGCCCTGGCCAGCTTCGCTATCTCGCCGGACTGCTTCTTCGCCTGCTCCTCGGCCAGGTTGTACGCGTCCGTCGCCGCGCCCGCCTTCCGGTAGAGCGTCTCGATCCGCTCGCGGACCTTCTCCAGCTCCGCGGTGGTGTACCGCGACGGGGCGGAGGCGGAGGAGGGGGCGGTCGAGGGGTCCGGAACCGGGGCGGCCATCGCCTGCACCGGGGCCGTCAGCAGAGCCAGCGCACAGGCCAGCGTGATCGCGGCAGTGGCACAGCGGCGTCGGTTCACGAACTCCCCCTCCGGGACGTCTTCTTCGGTCCGCCTCCGGGCGGAGGCGGTACGGGCCGCGCGGGCGCGCCGAGCGGTGCGGGCGCAAGGGGCAGGAGCGGCCCCCGCGCGGAGAACCGGTCGAGCCGGATGACGTCGACCTGATTTACCGTCAGTAACTTTTCGGCGACGACGAGATCGTGCCATGTCGACCCGTGAAGCGACAGGGGCCGACCGCACCTGGCACGACATCGACCGCCCCCGCCACGCCGATCCCCCCGCTTCCCGGATCCGTCCGCGCCCCCGCGCTCGCGCCCCCGGCCGTTGATCATCCCATCCTCTGGGACGAACGATCTCCGCGCGTCGTTCCCGGAACGGTCGCGTTCCGTCCTTCCGGGCGGTTGTTCACCCGCTGTTGGGCCGCAGGGCGTCCCACGCCACGGTGACCTCGCCCTGGCGCCACCGCCGCTCCCCGTCCGTCGTCGGCCAGCTCCCCGACAGCGCCCGCACCGCCGCGATCCAGCGCTGCCGCGCGCCGAGCGAGGCGTACGGGGCGGCCGTCGCCCAGGCCCGGTCGAAGTCCCGGAGGAACGCGTGGACCGGCTCGCCCGGCACGTTGCGGTGGATCAGCGCCTTCGGCAGGCGTTCGGCGAGGTCCGAGGGGCGGTCCAGCGAGCCGAGCCGGGCGGCGAAGGTGACCGTGCGCGGCCCCTCGGGGCCCAGGGCCACCCAGACGTGCCGGCGTCCGATCTCGTCGCAGGTGCCCTCCACCAGCAGCCCGCCGGGGGCCAGGCGGGCGCGGAGGCGGGCCCAGACCTCCGCGACCTGGTCCTCGTCGTACTGGCGCAGCACGTTCGCCGCCCGGATCAGCACGGGCCGCACCTCCAGCGGGACCTCGAAGCCGCCGTGCACGAAGGTGAGCCCCTCGCGGGCGTACGGCTGCGCGGCGGCGACCCGCTCCGGGTCGATCTCGACGCCCGCCACCGCGGTGCGCGGTTCGGCGGTGCGCAGGCGGGCCAGCAGCTCGACGGCGGTCCAGGGGGCGGCCCCGTACCCGAGATCGACGGCCACCGGCCTCTCCGCGCGGCGCAGGGCGGGGCCGTGCACGGCGGCGATCCAGCGGTCCATGCGGCGGAGGCGGTTGGGGTTGGTGGTCCCGCGGGTGGCGGTGCCGATGGGGCGCTGGCGCATACGGCGAGCGTATGCGACACGGGGGAGCGGCCCCGCGGACCGCCCGGCCGGGCCCGCCCGACGCCTCCGCTCGGGGACACCGCGGGCGCCGCCGTCCGGCCGCACGGTGACAACGTAATAATTCGGCAAAGCGGAAATGAAACCCAGGACTCCTCTGTTCTCCCCTCGGAGGGCGCCGTACCCCTCTCCCCGGCGTGACCTGAGCGAGGAGGACCGACGACGTGAGCCAGTACGTCTCCCGGCTCGGCTCCACCCGGTCGGCCCCGCGCATCCGCTTTCCCGGCGGCTTCGCCGGGTCCTCGCGCAAGCCGCGCCGCATCGCGATGCTCTCCGTGCACACCTCGCCGCTCCACCAGCCCGGCACCGGCGACGCGGGCGGCATGAACGTCTACATCGTCGAGCTGGCCAAGCGCCTCGCCGCGATCGACATCGAGGTCGAGATCTTCACGCGGGCGACCACCGGCTCCCTGCCGCCCGCGGTGGAGCTGGCTCCGGGCGTCCTCGTCCGCCACGTGGACGCCGGGCCGTACGAGGGCCTGGCCAAGGAGGACCTGCCCGCCCAGCTCTGCGCCTTCACGCACGGCGTGATGCAGGCCTGGGCCGGCCAGCGCCCCGGCTACTACGACCTCGTGCACTCCCACTACTGGCTCTCCGGCCAGGTCGGCTGGCTCGCCGCCCAGCGCTGGGGCGTCCCGCTCGTCCACGCCATGCACACCATGGCCAAGGTCAAGAACGCCGCGCTCGCCGAGGGGGACGCCCCCGAACCGCCCGCCCGCGTCATCGGCGAGACCCAGATCGTCAACGCCTCGGACCGGTTGATCGCCAACACCGCCGAGGAGGCCGACGAACTCGTCCGCTTCTACGACGCCGACCCCGCCTCGGTCGCCGTGGTGCACCCCGGCGTCAACCTGGACCGCTTCCGCCCCGCCGACGGGCGCGCCGCCGCGCGGGCCCGCCTGGGGCTGCCGCGGGACGCGCTCGTTCCGCTCTTCGCGGGCCGCATCCAGCCGCTGAAGGCCCCCGACGTGCTGCTGCGCGCGGTGGCGGTGCTCCTGGAGCGCAACCCGTCCCTGCGGACCCGGACGGTCGTGCCGGTCGTCGGCGGCCCGAGCGGCAGCGGCCTGGCCAAGCCGGAGGGGCTGCAGAAGCTGGCCGCGCGGCTGGGCATCGCCGACGTCGTACGGTTCCATCCGCCGGTGAGCCAGGACCGGCTGGCGGACTGGTTCCGGGCCGCCTCCGTGCTGGTGATGCCGTCGTACAGCGAGTCCTTCGGCCTGGTCGCCATCGAGGCCCAGGCGACCGGCACCCCGGTCGTCGCGGCGGCGGTGGGCGGGCTGCCGGTGGCGGTGCGCGACGAGGTCAGCGGCTTCCTGATACCCGGACACGACCCGCAGGCGTACGCCCGCGCGCTCGAACGGTTCGCGGACGCGCCGGAGCTGGTCGAGCGCATGGGGGCGGCGGCCGCCGCGCACGCCGAGTCCTTCGGCTGGGACCGGGCCGCCGAGGCCACCGCCGACGTGTACACGGCCGCCCTCCGCGATCACCGCCGCCGGGCCCGTACGCACTGCGGCTGAGCCCGTCCGCTCCGGGCGGCGCGTGGGGCGCGCGCCCCTGTCGTACGCTCGCTGCATGGCTGACGCACCCGACGAAACAGCAGCGGCCCAGGTCATCGAGGCGGCGCTCGACGACGCCGGACTCACCTGGGAGTCCCCGGCCCCCGGCAACTACGTCGTGACGCTGCCCGGCACCCGCAAGCTGTCGACGACCTGTTCGCTGATCGTCGGCACGCACTCCCTCTCCCTCAACGCGTTCGTCGTCCGGCGCCCCGACGAGAACGCCGCCGAGGTGCACCGCTGGCTCCTGGAACGCAACCTCCGCCTCTTCGGCGTGAGTTACGCGGTCGACTCGCTCGGCGACGTCTACCTCGTCGGCAAGCTGCCGCTCTCCGTCGTCACCCCCGACGAGTTGGACCGGCTGCTGGGGGCGGTGCTGGAGGCGGCCGACGGACCGTTCAACACCCTTCTCGAACTCGGCTTCGCCAGCTCGATCCGCAAGGAGTACGCGTGGCGGGTCTCGCGCGGCGAGTCCACCCGCAACCTGGACGCGTTCAGCCACCTGATCGAGCGCCCGACCGACGTCTGAACCGAGGCCTGGGGGCGGCGCACACCGGTGCATACCGCGCGTCCCGCCCACAGCGCATTCACAGGATGATCACAGCGTAATCACGATCACGCCGGGGGCGTCGCACCCTCCGGATCGCCCCGACGTTCGATCGTAAGGTGAGACCACTGCGACGGCCCGTCCCAGGACGGCGTCCAACTGCCGCACGGGAAGCGGCGCGTTGCTTCCCGACACGGAAAGATGAACCATGCGCGCCACTGCCGTACGCCGTACCGCCCTCGCCGCCTGCGCGGTCTCCCTGACCCTGCTGGCCACCGCCTGCGGCGGCTCGTCCGACGCCGAAGGGAAGGCCGGCAAGGACGACAAGGCGGCGAAGACGACGGAGTCGACGGAGTCCGGCGCGGCCGCCGCTCCGGAGGCGAAGGCGCTCACCGCCGCCGAGCTGGAGACCGCCTCCCTGAAGCAGGGCGACGTCGCGGGCCACAAGGTGGCCGAGGCGGGCCCGAAGGACGAGGTCCCGGCGGGTGCCGTGACGGCCGGCAAGGCGGAGTGCCTGCCGGTCGTCCACGCCATGTACGGCGTCGCGCAGGCGGGTGCGAAGGCCACCACCAAGCGCCGGCTGATCAGCGAGCCGAAGGTGGACGCCAAGAAGGCCGCCGCGGAAGGCGACCTCGAGGGCGCGATGAAGGCGAACCTGGGCATGACGGCCACCTTCGTCGTCCTGACCGCGTACGAGGGGAAGGCCGGCCCGGACGCGTTCGCCGCGCTCGGCAAGGCCGCCGCCGACTGCGCGGGCGGCTTCGACGCCACGGTCGCCGGTGCGCAGCAGAAGGTCGTCTCGGTCACGGCGGACAAGACCGCCGGCGGCGGCGGCGACGAGGCGGCGGCCTGGACGGTCGTCGTCGAGCAGGACGGCGAGCCCACCCCGATGAAGGTGGTGGCGCTCCGCAAGGCGGGCACCGTGGCGACGTTCAACGCGGTCAGCGCGGCGGGTGGCCCGGTGCCGGCGGAGGTCGTGGCGGCCCAGGCGAAGAAGCTCGGCTGACGGACGCCCCTCCGGCCCCGGTGCCGACCGGCGGGACTCGCGGCTGAGGCGGAGAGCCGCCGCCTGGGGCCGGGGCCTCGGGCTCCGGGCCGGCTGCGTACGGCTCTCCGCCCCGACGCGGCCACCGCGAAGATCCGCCGGCGCCCGGTCACCCGTGGCGGAGAGCCCGCCCGTGTGCCTCGGCGCTGGGGCCCCGTTTGACGTGCACCGCTCTGCACCGGTGCTGCGGGGGCGGAGGGAGCCGTACGTTCCCCTGCCCCGGCGCTGGGGGTTCCGGTTGACGTACGCCCCCTGCCCCGGCGCTCCGGCGTCAGGGCAGGGGGACGAGCCGGACGACGGTGACGGTCAGCACGGACCGGGAGACGTAGTAGAGGACGATGGCCCCGCAGACCGTCGCCTCCCGCCGGTCCCGCTCGCTCTTGACGGCGGACGAGGCGTGCCCGTACGGCTCCTGGCCCAGGGTGCGGGCCATGGCGTCGCGGAACGCCTCGCCGTCGCGCATCTTGGCCAGGGTGTCGTCGGCGGGCGGTGCGTAGGAGATGCGGAAACTCAAGCGACGCTCCGCCTCTCGGCCTCGTCCTGCGCCAGCCGGTCCAGGATCTGCTCGGCCTCGGGGTCGGGGACGGCCTCCAGCATCCAGTGCCGCATGACGGCCTGGATCTCGTGCACCCCGGCGCCGTTGATGGCGAGGTCGAACTCCGCGCGTCTCTCCTCGGGCAGCGCGGCCCGGATGTCCGGGATGCTGTTGGGCACCTCGACCTCGGCTCCGCCGACGAAGGTCTTCAGAGACTCGCCCATGATCGCTTCCCCCGATCTCCCTGCCCGTGAGGCGCCGCACCGCGGCCCGACGGCCCACCGCCTCGGTCACGCCTGGGGCGGTCGTGGACCGTCACGGGTGGCACGGCTCCACCGTAGTGCGTACGCGGGCCACTTGGGCTCGCAGCGAAGGATCACCTCTCGGCGCGGGTGCACGCCGGGCGCCCTCGTACCGGAGGTGCGCTGAACCTGGAAGGGGTGCGCGCCGCGACCGGTACGAAGATGCGCCGGGCCCCCGGTACGAAGATGCGCCGGGCCCGGTCGCGGGGGTGCACCGGGAGCCTCCCGGTACGAGGGCGAGCGGAGCCTGCGGGCGTAGCCGCGCAGGGTCTCCGGTGCTCAGGTGCGCAGGCCCCCGGCGCGGATCAGCCCCGCCCGAGCCGCTCCAACACCCGCCGGCGGAGCAGCGCGTACTCCTCCTGGAGCCGCTTCCACTCGCTCACCGGCGGCCGGGCTATGACGTCGCCCCCGACGACGACCTCCTCGGGCCCGAACTGCTCCCGCGTCAGGTCGACCTCGACGCCCTCGCCCAACCGGTTCCACCAGTGGTAGTCCACCCGCACACCCTCGACGTGCACCTCGCCCCGGATCAACTCCCCACCCACCAGGTCGTTCAGCACCATGGCGGTCACCCCGCACTGATCGCGCGCCGGATTGTCCGGAGTCCACCGCGCCCGGTACTCCGGAGTGCAGGTCTCGGCACTCCAACTGCTGCGGAGGGCGCGCTCGATGTCGGTGAGGAGAAGGGTCGTCATGACGGCCATGGTGGCAGGAGGGTCTGACAACGCCTGCGCCGTCGTCACCACGGTGCGGACGACCGCAGTGCTCAGAGTGGTGTGGCGAGCGCGTCGTGGTCCTCGTCTACCGTGTCGTCTCTGCCGCAGAGAGCCCGCTGATAGCGCAGGTGGGCGTCACTGATCGGATGCTCGGGCAGTCGGCGAAGTTTTCCTTCGGGGTTGCCGTCGGTGGTCGAACGGACCGTGCCGGCGCCGTCCACGTAAAGGGCGAGTCGGTCGAACTGCACATGATGATTCGGGCACAACACGAGAAGGTTGGACAACTCGTCGGGCCCGTTGTGGGGACGGCCGAGACCGCGGATGTGGGCGGCTTCGCTATACGTACCAAATCTGACAGGCACCTGACGACCACAGATTTGACAGTGATCGGCGTGCATTCTTTTCACGCGTTCCGCCAACGCGACGTCACGGACGATGCGGGATGTGTTGCCGGCCCGCCGCTCCGCAGGGCCGCGCTGCGTCTCCTGCATGTCCGCATCGCCTTGGACGCCGCTTGCGGTGTCGTACCCGGCCAACCCCAGTCGTGCCATCAGGGCGGGCTGATCGACGTCGGCGAGGTAGGTCTCCCGGAGTACGGCGATGGCTTGGGACCGGATGAAGGGGTCCTTCAAGAGGCGTGCGGCCTCCTCGGTCACTCCACCTTCGGGATTGGATTCGTCGAACAAGGTCACGCGCGGCTGGCCGTCTTCTTCGGGCGGTACGCCGCGGACATCCCACAGCCGACTGGACCTCAAATGCCAGAAGGGATATTCCGGAGTCAGGGAAGAGTGGGGGAGACCGAATTCTGTCATCAGTCCACCGACCTCGTCGCGGAACTCCCGCCACGGCGCCAGGCGCGGTTCTCCCGAGGCGACCCTGGAGATGCTCCACAGGAGAGCCAAAGGCTTGTGCCTGCTCCGCCGGCCGTTTCGCTGGTGGACCCTGAGCCTTCTCAGCCTCTCCATGAGTTTGCTCGCGTTGAGCTCCTCGGATGGCGCCCCGCCTGCAGGTGTGTCCGGCACATCCGCCGTCGTTCGAGGACGGGGAAGAATATTCTGTGCCGCCTGCTCTGCGCGTGTCATGGACGGCGAGTGTCGGGGCTGATGCACCGCCGGTCGGGCTGCACTCTGCCGAACGGTGGGCAACACTGCCTGCCCGTGTTGCACCCACCGACGCCAGGAACGTGGCGCGTGCTCCAACGCTTCGGCGGCAGAGAGTTCGGCGTTTCCTCGGGCTTCGATCCATGCCCAGTCGATCATGTCGTTTTCCGGACGTGCATCCAGAAGGGCGAGATCGTACTGGTAATTGGGGTAGACCAAGCCCTCGGATTCCTGCTCGATCCGCTTTGCGCTCTCCATGACGGCGACCCCGTAGAACTGGACATAGCCCTTGCGAGCGTTATTGCGCGACACCGCAGCGAAGACGAGCAGCGGAACGGCGGACGCCCGCTGTTCCTCGGTGGGCGCTTGGTGCTCTGCCAAAGCCTTCAGCAGCAAGGAATTCCCCTGCGTGGTACCGACGGCGACCGTGTGGTCGACGCGATGGTCCCCGAAGTAGCGGACGCGACCGTTGTCCAGGTCGAACACATCGTGCCAGGGCGTCTCCGGTGTGCCGGCCTTCCAGGGGCTGGACCGGATCAAAATGGCCGGCCTTCGTCGCCCTCCGTCAACTTTGACCTCCGCCATGGGGTTGATCCCCTTGCTCAACTGGATCTGAGCGAGAACCTGAGAGGCCGTGACGTGATGGATATTCGGGTAGCCGTTCATGGTGGCCACCGAGGGGTCCCTGTCCTGCCCGGACCGGAGCACCTGACCGACACGCAACTGCGTTCCCACTGACCATCCCCCGTACGTCATCATCGTCTGCCGGTGATTTTGCCAGTGCCCTGAAGCGGTGAGCAAGGCATGTCCGGCTCGTGGTGAAATCGGGCGGCAGGTCCTGATCGCTTTCGGGTCTTCGACGCAACCCTTCCACCGAGCAAGAAAGCCCCCTGTCTCGCGGAATATCAGCGAAACAGGGGGCTCGACGAGCCGGGCAGAGGTGGTTACTTCTTCTTGCCCTGGTTCTTCACGGCCTCGATCGCGGCCTTCGCCGCGTCCGGGTCCAGATACGTGCCGCCCGCCTTCAGCGGCTTGAAGTCGGCGTCCAGCTCGTAGGAGAGCGGGATGCCGGTCGGGATGTTGAGGCCCGCGATGTCCTCGTCCGAGATGCCGTCCAGGTGCTTCACCAGGGCGCGGAGGCTGTTGCCGTGGGCGGCGACCAGGACCGTGCGGCCGGTGAGGAGGTCCGGGACGATGCTGTCGAACCAGTACGGGAGCATCCGGACGACGACGTCCTTCAGGCACTCCGTGTCCGGGCGCAGCTCCGGGGGGAGGGTCGCGTAGCGCGGGTCCGCGAACTGGGAGTACTCCGCGTCGCGGGCCAGCGGCGGCGGCGGGGTGTCGTACGAGCGGCGCCACAGCATGAACTGCTCCTCGCCGAACTCGGCGAGCGTCTGGGCCTTGTCCTTGCCCTGGAGCGCGCCGTAGTGGCGCTCGTTCAGGCGCCAGGAGCGGCGGACCGGAATCCAGAGGCGGTCAGCGGACTCCAGGGCGAGCTGGGCGGTGCGGATCGCCCGTCGCTGGAGGGAGGTGTGCAGGACGTCGGGGAGCAGGCCGGCGTCCTTGAGCAGCTCACCGCCGCGGACCGCCTCCTTCTCGCCCTTTTCGGTGAGGTTGACGTCCACCCAGCCGGTGAACAGGTTCTTCGCGTTCCATTCGCTCTCGCCGTGGCGGAGGAGGATCAGCTTGTACGGTGCGTCGGCCATGGGTCCGAGCGTAATGGAACCCCCGCGGGCTCCGCGCGCCCGCCCGTACCGCGGACGCCCGTGCCGTCCGGACGTTCGGCCGCCGCGACGATTGACGGCGGGCGTCAATCGGGTGGCGGTCGGGAAGCCCGGCTTCGTAATGTTCGGTGGGTCGTCGGGAGTCTTACCGGCGGCGCTCGGTCCGTACGTCCCGTGGGGGGAATCCTTATGTCCGTCGCCGGTCTGCGAACAGCCGCCCGCGAGACCGTCTCCGGGCTGCCGCGGGAGTTCTGGTGGCTGTGGCTGAGCACCCTGGTCAACCGCCTCGGGGCGTTCGTCGCGACGTTCATGGCGCTGTACCTGACCCTGGACCGGGGCTATTCCGCCTCGTACGCCGGTCTGGTCGCCGCGCTCCACGGGCTCGGCGGAGTCATCTCCTCGATCGGCGCGGGCGTGATGACCGACCGGCTCGGGCGGCGGCCCACCATGTTGATCGCGCAGCTCTCGATGGCGGTCTCCGTGGCGGTGCTCGGGTTCATGGTGCACCCCTTCGCCATCGCCGCCGTGGCGTTCTTCGTCGGCATGGCGAGCAACGCCTCGCGCCCCGCCGTCCAGGCGATGATGGCGGACATCGTGGAGCCCAAGGACCGGGTCAGGGCCTTCTCGCTCAACTACTGGGCCATCAACCTCGGCTTCGCGATCTCGTCGGCCGGAGCCGGGTTCATCGCGGAGTACAGCTACCGCGCCGGCTTCCTCGGCGAGGCCCTGATGACCCTGGTCTGCGCCGTCGTCGTCTTCGCGAAGGTGCCGGAGTCGCGGCCCGAGCAGGCCCCGGCGCCGACCGTCGGCGGCAAGCGCGCCAAGGACGAGGTGCGGCTGACCACCGTCCTGCGCGACGGGCGCTTCATGGGGGTCGTGGGACTGTCGTTCCTGGTGTCGCTGATCTTCCAGCAGGGGTACGTGGGGCTGCCGGTGGCGATGGGGGCGGACGGGCTGTCCAGCTCCGAGTTCGGTACCGCCATCGCCGTCAACGGCGTCCTGATCGTGGCGCTCCAGATCCCCGTCACCCGGTTCATCCAGCACCGCGACCCGCGCCGGCTGCTGATCATCTCCTCGCTGCTCGCGGGGTACGGGTTCGGGCTGACCGCGTTCGCCGGGTCGGTGGCGGTGTACGCCCTGACGGTGTGCGTCTGGACCCTCGCCGAGATCGTGAACGCCCCCACCCAGACCGGGCTGGTCGTCCAGTTGTCGCCCGCCCAGGGCCGCGGCCGCTACCAGGGCGTGTACACGATGTCCTGGTCGGTCGCCGCGCTGGTCGCGCCCCTGATGTCGGGCGTCGTCATCGACCGTTACGGCGCCGCCTGGCTCTGGGGCGCCTGCGCGGTGATCGGCACCGTCGCCGGCGCCGGCTACTGGCTGCTGATGCGCAACCTGCCGCGCGACGAGTCCGCCGACCCGGAGGCCGCGCCGACGCCCGTCGAACCCGCCCCCGTCCCGGCCGAGGCCCGCCCCGACCTGGCCGAGCCGGAGCCCGCGCCGGTGGAGCGCGCGGTCTGACCGTCGTCCCGGCGCCGGGGGGCGTGCCGCCCGTGCCCGGCGGTGGAGGCCCAAGTCCGCCGGAAGCGGGGCGCGTTCGGATGATCGGGTGGGAGGATCGTCCGGACGTGACGACACGAGGAGTTCAGGGCATGGCCATAGATGCCTCCGACGGTGCGGTTCCGGAGTCGGCGGGACGCGGGCAGCGCGTCCTCGACCTGCTGGACAAGGCGATCGACTTCCAGACCCCGCTGGTGAGCAAGAACATCGCTCGGGCCCGCCAGCGGAACCCGGACGCGACGCCCGCGGAGGTGGTCCGCAACCTGGAGCGGATGTACGTCAGCGCCCTCGCCGGTACGGGCGCCGCGGTCGGCGGCGCCGCGGCCGCGCCCGGCGTGGGCACGGGGGCCGCCCTGGCCCTGTCGGCGGGCGAGACGTTCTCGTCCCTCGAGCTGAGCGCCCTCTTCGCGCTCTCGGTCGCCGAGATCCACGGCGTCCCCCTCGACGAGGTCGAGCGCCGCCGGACGATCGTGCTGGGCCTCATGCTCGGCGGGTCCGGGTCCGCCACCATCACCAAGGTCGCCGAGCGCACCGGTCAGCACTGGGGGCGTCAGATCGTCGCGAAGGTGCCGCTGACGACGTTGCGCCAGATCAACAAGATCCTGGGGCGGAACTTCATCACGAAGTACGGGACCAAGCAGGGGATCATCGTCCTCGGCCGCGTCGCGCCCTTCGGCATCGGGGCCGTCATCGGGGGCGGGGCCAACGCCGCCATGGCCGCGCTGACCGTGAAGGCCGCCCGTCGCGCGTTCGGCCCGCCCCCGACGTCGTGGCCGTGGCCGGCGAGCACGCCGCCGGCCTCCGAGGACGCGCCCGGCTGATCGCCGCTGCGCCGGAACGCCGAGCTCCCGGCGACCGGCCCCCGGCGGTATCTGCGGGCCCACCGCCCGCGGACGGCGCCCGCCCGGAGAGTGCTCCGGGCGGGCGCCGTCCGCGTCGGGGTGCGCGCGTCAGCCGGAGCAGCCGCCGCACTGGCACGGAGCACCGGACTGGCAGCCGCATCCGCAGCCCGAGCCGCAGCCGCAGGCGCCGAGCACGGTCAGGCGCACCACTTCGGTCGGGATCTCCTGCTGGGGGTCGGTCGTGGGGGAATCGGCCATGGTTCCTCCTCAGGGGCGTACGGCTGGGCGGCGGACGCGTGCCGCGCCGCCGCCGGTGGCGTACGAGACGTACTCGTACGCCGAGGCGTACGGCACGACCCACGGAACACGTCGGTACGCCGCCGCCCACCCCATTCCATGCCCACCCCGGCGGGCGCATCAACGGCGCATCCGTGCAGAAACGTATGTGCGACAGGCGTGCGCCGTCGATGCGCCGGGGCGTACGGGACCGGGCCCGACGGGGCGGCTACGCGCCCTCGACCGGGGCCGCCGCCTGGATCTCGTCCGCGTGCTCGCCCGTCACCAGGTAGACGACGCGCTTGGCGACCGAGACCGCGTGGTCGGCGAAGCGCTCGTAGTAGCGGCCCAGGAGGGTCACGTCGACGGCCGTCTCGATGCCGTGCTTCCAGCGGTCGTCCATCAGGTGCTGGAACAGCGTGCGGTGCAGCAGGTCCATCTCGTCGTCGTCCTGCTCCAACTGGAGGGCGAGGTCGACGTCCTTGGTGATGATGACCTCGGCCGCCTTGGCCATCAGGCGCTGCGCGAGCTGCCCCATCTCCAGGATGGTGGCGTGCAGGTCGTGGGGGACCGCCGACTGCGGGAAGCGCAGCCGGGCCAGCTTCGCCACGTGCTGGGCGAGGTCGCCGGAGCGCTCCAGGTCGGCGCTCATCCGCAGCGAGGTCACCACGATGCGCAGGTCGGTGGCGACCGGCTGCTGGCGGGCGAGGAGCGCGATGGCGCGGGCCTCCAGGTCGTGCTGGAGCTCGTCGACCTTCTGGTCGCCGGCGATCACGCTCTCCGCCAGCGTCAGGTCCGCGTCGAGCATGGACGTGGTCGCCCGGCCGATCGCCGAACCGACCAGCCGGGCCATCTCGACCAGGCCCTCTCCGATCGAATCGAGTTCCTCGTGGTAAGCGTCGCGCATGGAAGTCCCTCTCCAGTTCCGAACTGAGGCCGGGGTCTCGGACCGACCCCCACGCTCCCACGGTGCGGCCGCAACGCGTCCGAATCCAACCCCGTAAATGAACCGGCCCCATCCCCCCAGTGAACTCTGGGCGACGAGTGTTCGAGATAGCACACGGACGGCTGGGAGGGGGTTGTCGCGGCCGCATAACCTTGAAGCATGGACGTGAACGCGGCGGTCGCCGCAGCAGCAGCGATCGCCGGGCTGTGCACCGGTGTGATCGCCATGCTGGCGTTCCGCTGGAGCGAGCGCGACCTCAAACGGCCCACGCGGACCTCGCTGCGGCCGGACGGCAACGCCGCTCTCCCACCCGGCGTGGACATCGTCCTCTCCGTGCTCAGCTCCTCCGCCGTCGTCCTCGACGAGAGCGACAGCGTGGTGAAGGCCAGCTCGGCGGCGTACGCCCTGGGCCTGGTCAGGGGCGGCCGGCTGGCCGTGGAGCCCATGCTCAACATGGCCAGGGACACCCGCCGGGACGGTGAGATACGGCAGGTCGAGCTGGACCTCCCCCGGCGCGGCACCGGCCGGGGCGAGGTGCTGGCCGTCTCCGCGCGGGTCGCCCCGCTGGGCTCGCGGCTGGTGCTGCTGCTGGTCGAGGACCTCACCGAGGCGCGGCGGATCGAAGCGGTCCGGCGCGACTTCGTCGCCAACGTCAGCCATGAGCTGAAGACCCCCACGGGCGCGCTCTCGCTGCTCTCGGAAGCGGTCATGGACGCCTCGGACGATCCGGAGGCGGTGGAGCGGTTCGCCGGACGGATGCAGATCGAGGCGACCCGGCTGACCAACCTCGTCCAGGAGCTGATCGACCTCTCGCGGGTGCAGAACGACGACCCGCTGGAGGACGCCGAGCCGGTCCCGGTGGAGACGCTGGTCGACGAGGCCGTCGACCGCTGCCGCCAGCAGGCGGGAGCGAAGCAGATCACGATCGCCTCCGGGGGCGCCGAGGACCTCACGGTCTGGGGCAACCGGAGCCAGCTCGCCGCGGCGCTCGGCAACCTCGTCGAGAACGCCGTCAACTACAGCCCCGCCCGCACCCGCGTCGGCATCGCCGCGCGCCGTGTGACCGCTCCCGGCGGGGACCTCATCGAGATCGCCGTCACCGACCAGGGTCTCGGCATCTCGGAGAAGGACCGCGAACGGGTCTTCGAGCGGTTCTACCGCGTCGACCCGGCCCGCTCGCGGGCCACCGGTGGCACCGGTCTCGGCCTCGCCATCGTCAAGCACGTGGCCGCCTCGCACGGCGGGGAGGTCACCGTATGGAGCTCCGAGGGCCAGGGCTCCACCTTCACCCTCCGGCTGCCCGAATCGGGCGTCGTGAGGGAGCGCACCACCGGCGGACCGCTTATCGTCAACGGCGACGACGAGGGGCCGTACGAGACCGACACCTTTGACCCCTTCCCTGCCCCGGAGGCTCTTCCGTGACCCGAGTGCTTGTCGTCGAGGATGAGGAATCCTTCAGCGACGCCCTGTCCTACATGCTGCGCAAGGAAGGTTTCGAGGTCGCCATCGCGGCGACCGGCCCCGACGGCCTGGACGAGTTCGAGCGCAACGGCGCCGACCTGGTCCTGCTCGACCTGATGCTCCCCGGCCTGCCCGGCACCGAGGTCTGCCGCCAGCTCCGCAGCCGCTCCAACGTTCCGGTGATCATGGTCACCGCCAAGGACAGCGAGATCGACAAGGTCGTCGGGCTGGAGATAGGAGCCGACGACTACGTCACCAAGCCCTTCTCCTCCCGCGAGCTGGTCGCCCGCATCCGCGCGGTCCTGCGCCGCCGCGGCGAGCCGGAGGAGGTCACCCCGGCGGCCCTGGAGGCGGGCCCGGTCCGGATGGACGTGGACCGCCACGTCGTCACCGTCTCCGGCGCAAAGGTCGACCTCCCGCTCAAGGAGTTCGACCTGCTGGAGATGCTGCTGCGCAACGCGGGCCGCGTGCTGACCCGGATGCAGCTCATCGACCGGGTCTGGGGCGCGGACTACGTCGGCGACACCAAGACCCTCGACGTCCACGTCAAGCGCCTGCGCGCCAAGATCGAGCCCGACCCCGGCGCGCCGCGCTACCTCGTCACGGTGCGGGGCCTCGGGTACAAGTTCGAGCCGTAGACGGCACCCGCTCCGGCGAGGAGCGGTCCGGACGACGACACGAAGGGCGCCCCCGGCCGGGGGCGCCCTTCGTCGTGCTCGGTGCCGTGCGTACGCGGTCGGCGTGCGGGCCTCAGTGGGCCGCGGGCTGCGTGGAGGCGGCGCCGTCCGGCGTGCCCGGCGTCCCGCCCTCGGTCGCGCCCGGAGTCTCCGCGGCCCCGCCGGGGGTCTCGGCGCTCCCGGAGGGCGTCGCACTCGGCTCGGGCGTCGGGGTCGCGGTCTGCGGGGCGGGGCCGAAGTCCTTGAAGAAGCCCTCGGCCGGGTAGACGTTGGCCCCGAGGGCGACGTCGCCGGTGCGGCTCAGCTTGAAGACGACCTGCTGCACGTCGCCGTCGCGCGTGGCCTCGTGGCCGTTCTCGATCATGGCGGCGGCGTTGCCCTTGCCGCCGAGGATGACCTGGCCGCCGGGCGGGACGACGATGGGGCCCTTGCCCCCGGCCGCCCGCAGCTTCACCTCGGCGTCGCTGCCGGGCAGCGTGACGGCTTCCAGCACCTCGCGCTCGGAGCCCTCGTTGAACAGGGTCGCGGCGACGGCGGCCGGGCCCTCGCCCTTCTCGGGCTGGGTGATGACGTTCACGTTCTGGATCTTGATGGTGCCGACCGAGGTGGCCGCGTTGTCCGGCCTGACCTGGAGCGTCTGGGCGTCGTTGCCCGCGCTGCAGGCGGACAGCGAGACGATGGAGAACGCGATGGCAGTGGCGGCGAGAGCGCCGTGTCGAAGGCTGCGGCTCACGGCGGCGGCAACTCCTTGAACGATCGGACTGCGGGCTTCGGACGTCGGGCGGTGGCGCCGGTGGTGCTCCGGCTTCACGTCGTGCCGACCCTCCCCGGCAACGGCGGCGGAAGGAGAGACGCCGAAGCCGCCCCAAGGGTGTGTCAGCGGGCTTAGGCTACCGAGCCGCCGCGCCCGGCCCGCACCCGACCCGCCCCTGTGCCCTCCACCACTTCCCGGCGTCCGGTCCGGCGGTGGACCGTAAGGGCGCCGGCAGGCGCGTACCGACCTCCGGTCAGGCCCTTCGGCCTCCGCTATGCCACACGGTGTTCACATAAACCCCGTGATCAATTCCGCCGGCGGTGGCGCATTATCCGCTTCGGCTTCCCGTCTTCACCGCTTCCGGGGCGGCCCCGCTTCCCGCTTCTTCGCTCTCCGGCCCGTACGACGGAAAGCGGCGCACGGGGCGGAACGGCTTGATCAATTCCATTGCGGGCCGGTACTTACACCCGTACGGGTGAGCGAGTGTCGAACGGAGCGCTGAATGATCGGCCTCCAGAAAGCGACAAACCGGGACTTTCGGCCTCTTCTGTAGGGCTTCCGGGCTGCGCGGCGCGAGCGTTTGGCGTCGGGCGCACAGCGGCTCCCACCTGCGAATACCGCCTTCCGGAAGGCTTCCGCAGCACGTCCGTGTTGCTGTTGTCAAGCCCCGAGATATGCCCTGACCTGCGAAAACGCCATTCAGGAGAGGCGATTCTCGTGTTACTCTGGATAGCCACGGAAGGGGTACCTGTCACATGACGTTCAAGGTTGGCGACACCGTGGTCTATCCCCATCACGGGGCCGCGCTGATCGAGGCTATCGAAACTCGCCAGATCAAAGGCGTGGACAAGACCTACTTGGTGCTCAAGGTCGCCCAGGGCGACTTGACGGTTCGTGTGCCCGCGGACAATGCGGAGTTCGTGGGCGTGCGCGACGTGGTCGGGCAGGACGGGCTGGACCGGGTCTTCGAGGTGCTGCGCGCGCCGTACGCCGAAGAGCCGACGAACTGGTCCCGGCGTTACAAGGCGAATCTCGAGAAGCTCGCCTCCGGCGATGTCATCAAGGTCGCCGAAGTGGTGCGCGACCTGTGGCGTCGGGAGCGCGAGCGCGGACTCTCCGCCGGCGAGAAGCGGATGCTCGCCAAGGCCCGCCAGATCCTGGTGAGCGAGCTGGCTCTCGCGGAGAACACGAACGAGGACAAGGCCGAGGCTCTGCTCGACGAGGTCCTCGCGTCCTGAACCGCAGCACGCCGGTGCGCATCGCATGACACCGGTTGTATGAATATGCCGCAGTGCCCGCTGACCAGCCGTTTTCGTGCTGTGTCGTCGGGCGCTGCGGCATGTTCGAACCCTGCTACGGGTGCCGCTGCCGCCCTTGCGGGTCACCGGGCCGCCACCGCGTCCGGCCCGGCCGGGTGTCACGGAAGGGGCCCGGTCCGAGTCAGGGCGGCACGCCCGGCTCGCTGGGCCCCTACCCACGTGGGCCGGGGCGACAAACCTTCCGAACCTTCGGACCTCCACCGCCGAACCTTCGATCCTTCGGAGTGCAACCGATGTCATCGACGCCACCCCCGTCCGGCCCGTCGCGCCCTCCCCGTACCGCCGCGGTGATCCCCGCGGCCGGACGGGGCGTCCGGCTCGGACCGGGCGCGCCCAAGGCCCTGCGCTCGCTCGGCGGGACGCCCATGCTGATCCACGCGGTCCGGGCCATGGCCGCCTCCCGGACGGTCTCCCTCGTCGTGGTGGTCGCCCCGCCGGACGGCGCGGCCGAGGTGAAGCACCTCCTCGACGAGCACGCGCTGCCCGAGCGCACCGACTACCTGGTGGTGCCGGGCGGTGACACCCGCCAGGAGTCCGTGGGGCGCGGCATCGCCGTGCTGCCCGAGGACGTCTCCGTCGTCCTGGTCCACGACGCCGCCCGCCCGCTGGTGCCGGTGGACACGGTGGACGCGGTGGTCGAGGCCGTACGGAACGGGGCCCCGGCCGTCGTCCCCGCGCTGCCCCTCGCGGACACCGTCAAGGAGGTCGGCCCCGCGGCGGCTCCGGGGGAACCGGAACCGGTGGTCGCCACCCCCGTACGGGCCAGGCTGCGCGCGGTGCAGACGCCGCAGGGCTTCGACCGGGAGACGCTGGTACGGGCCCACGCCGAGGTCGCGGTCGACGGCGAGGGCGCCACGGACGACGCGGGCATGGTGGAGCGGCTCGGCGCGCCGGTGGTCGTCGTCCCCGGCCACGAGGAGGCGTTCAAGGTGACCCGGCCGCTCGACCTGGTGCTGGCCGAAGCGGTGCTCGCCCGCAGGAGGGCCAACGATGGCTTCTGAGGACCCCGGTGCCGCGGCCGCCGCCCCCGTCATCCCGCTCGTCGGGATCGGCACCGACATCCACGCCTTCGAGGAGGGCCGCGACCTGTGGTGCGCGGGCCTGCGATGGGAGGGCGAGGGGCCCGGCCTGGCCGGGCACTCCGACGCGGACGTGGTCGCGCACGCCGCCTGCAACGCGCTCTTCTCCGCGGCCGGCCTCGGCGACCTCGGGCAGCACTTCGGCACCGGCCGGCCCGAGTGGTCCGGGGCCGCGGGCGTCACGCTGCTCACCGAGGCCGCCCGCATCGTCCGCGCCGAGGGCTTCGAGATCGGGAACGTCGCCGTCCAGGTCGTCGGCGTCCGCCCGAAGATCGGCAAGCGGCGCGACGAGGCGCAGAAGGTGCTGTCCGCCGCGGTCGGCGCCCCGGTCTCCCTCTCCGCCGCCACCTCGGACGGGCTCGGCTTCACCGGACGCGGCGAGGGCCTCGCCGGCATCGCCACGGCGCTGGTCTACCGCACCGGGTGACGGGGCGCGTGCTGGTCGGCGTGCCGAGGGGCGCGCGCCGGTTGGACGCGCTGATGGGGCACGCGCCGGCCGGGCGCGCTGACCGGGTGCGTGCTGAGGGCGCGCCGCGCTGTCCGGTGTGCGCGGCGGTGGGATACGCGCCGGCTGGGCGGCGCTCACGGCGGTCCCGCCGGCCGGTGCGGCGCCGGCGCCACCCTCCCGGCCGGACGGGACGCGCCGGAACGGCCGGGAGGGTGAGCGGGGGCGGGGCGGGACCGGGGCGGGGGCGAGGACCGGGTAGAACCGGGTAGGAGCGCACAGGACGTTCCAGCCCCCGGACCCCGACGCCCGCACCCCTCCCACACCCCGCACTCCCCGACGCCCGCACCCCCAGAAGGACGTACGCATGGCCGCCGCACTCTCCGCCCAGCTCAAGGACCTGCTCGACACGCCCGTCTTCGTCATCATCGCCACCATCCAGCCCGACGGCAGCCCCCAGCTCTCCCCGGTCTGGGTGAAGCGCGACGGCGACGACCTCCTGGTCTCCACCGTCGTCGGCCGCCGCAAGGAGAAGAACCTCCGCCGCGACCCGCGCGCCACCGTCGTCGTCCAGCCCTTCGACGCCCCGTACACCTACGCGGAGATCCGCGGCGAGGTGACGATGACGCGGGAGGGCGGCCAGGAGCTGATCGACGAGCTGTCGGTGAAGTACACCGGCAAGCCGTACGCGGAGTTCAACCCGGACTCCGCCGACGACGGCCCGCGCGTGGTGGTCCGGATCTCCCCGGGCAAGGTCGTCGGCCGGATCTAGCGTCGCCCGCCGGGCGCGCGCCCCGAACCCCGGCGCGCGCCCGACCAGGAGGTCCCCGCGCCCCGCCGACCGGGAGGCCCCGCGCCCCGGCGCGCGATCCGCGACGGCCCCGGCGCACGCCCCCAGGGGCCTCCCGGACCGTCCTCCGGGGCGCCCCCGACGGCGGAATGTCGGCCGGCGCCCCGCAGGGGTCGCGGGGCACTGGTGTCGGCCTACTACCCTTGAGGCGTGACTATTCGCCTGCACGACACCAGCGCCCGGCAGATCCGTGACTTCGTCCCGCTCTCCGCGGGCTGCGTCTCGATCTACCTCTGTGGCGCCACCGTCCAGGCAGCACCGCACATCGGCCACATCCGCTCGGGCCTGAACTTCGACATCATGCGCCGCTGGTTCACCTACCGCGGCTACGACGTCACGTTCATCCGGAACGTCACCGACATCGACGACAAGATCATCGCGAAGTCCGCCGAGCAGGGCCGCCCGTGGTGGTCGATCGGCTACGAGAACGAGCGGGCGTTCAACGCCGGCTACGACGTGCTCGGCTGCCTGCCGCCCACCTACGAGCCCCGCGCCACCGGCCACATCCCCGAGATGATCGAGATGATGCGCGGCCTGATCGAGCGCGGCCACGCCTACGAGGCCGACGGCAACGTCTACTTCGACGTGCGCTCCCTGCCCGGCTACCTGGAGCTGTCCAACCAGGAGCTCGACGACCTGCGCCAGCCCTCCGGCGAGGGCGAGACCGGCAAGCGCGACCCGCGCGACTTCGCCATGTGGAAGGCCGTGAAGCCGGGCGAGCCGAGCTGGGAGACCCCGTGGGGCCGCGGCCGCCCCGGCTGGCACCTGGAGTGCTCCGCGATGGCGCACAAGTACCTGGGCAGCGCGTTCGACATCCACGGCGGCGGCATCGACCTCGTCTTCCCGCACCACGAGAACGAGATCGCCCAGGCCAAGGCGTACGGCGACACGTTCGCCAACTACTGGGTGCACAACGGCTGGGTCACCATGTCCGGCGAGAAGATGTCGAAGTCGCTGGGCAACTCCGTCCTCGTCAGCGAGATGGTCAAGCACTGGCGCCCCATCGTGCTGCGCTACTACCTCGGCACCCCGCACTACCGGTCCATGATCGAGTACAGCGAGGAGGCCCTGCGCGAAGCCGAGTCCGCGTTCGCGCGGATCGAGGGCTTCATCCAGCGCGTCACCGAGAAGGCCGGGAAGACGGTCCCCCCGGCCGCCGAGGTGCCCCCCGCCTTCGCGGAGGCGATGGACGAGGACCTCGGCGTTCCGCAGGCGCTCGCGGTCGTCCACACCACCGTCCGCCAGGGCAACAGCGCGCTCGCCGCCGACGACAAGGAAGCCGCCGTCGCCCGCCTCGCCGAGGTCCGGGCCATGCTCGGCGTCCTCGGGCTCGACCCGCTCGACCCCCACTGGGCCGGCGAGGGCGACCGGAGCGAGGACCTGCACGGCGTCGTCGACACCCTCGTCCGCCTCGTCCTCGACCAGCGGCAGGCCGCCCGCGCCCGCAAGGACTGGCCCGCCGCCGACGCCATCCGCGACGAGCTGAGCCAGTCCGGCCTCGTCATCGAGGACAGCCCCACCGGCCCCCGGTGGACGCTCGGAGCACGCTGAGCACCGCCTCGTGGCACCGGTCCGACCGGTGCGGACGTGCCGCCCGAGGAACCGGACGGCACACTTTCCCCATACGTACGCACGTCTGAAAGCAACGAAACAGGTAGATCATGGCCGGGAACAGCCAACGCAGGAACCGCCGCACGTCCAACAAGAAGGGCATGAAGGTCGGCAGCGGTGGCCAGCGACGCCGTGGTCTCGAAGGCAAGGGACCCACGCCGCCCGCCTCCGCCCGCAAGGGACACAAGAAGAACCGCATCGCCACCGCCCAGGCCAAGCAGGCCGCGTCCCGCCGCCCGGCCCCCCGGCGCGGCGGCGCGAAGGGCGCCTCGGAGATGGTCGTGGGCCGCAACCCGGTCTACGAGGCCCTGCGCGACGGCGTGCCCGCCGTCACCCTGTACGTCCAGCAGTACATCGACAACGACGAGCGCGTCCGCGACGTCCTCAAGCTCGCGGGCGATCGCGGCAACATCAACCTGATGGAGGCCCCGCGCCCCGAGCTGGACCGGATGACGAACGGCCTGAACCACCAGGGCCTCGTCCTGCAGGTCCCGCCGTACGAGTACGCGCACCCGGAGGACCTCACCGCCGCCGCGTACGACAACAACGAGGACCCGCTGATCGTCGCCCTCGACGGGGTGACCGACCCGCGCAACCTGGGCGCGATCGTCCGCTCGGTCTCCGCGTTCGGCGGCCACGGCGTGGTCGTGCCCGAGCGCCGCGCGGCCGGCATGACCGCCGGCGCGTGGAAGTCGTCGGCCGGTACGGCGGCCCGCACCCCGGTCTCGCGGGTCACCAACCTGACCCGCGCGCTGGAGGGCTACCAGAAGGCGGGCCTCACGGTCGTCGGCCTGGCCGCCGACGGCGAGCACACGGTGGAGGACCTGGAGGCGCTGGACGGCCCGGTCGTCATCGTCATCGGCAGCGAGGGCAAGGGGCTCGGCCGCCTGGTCGGCGAGACCTGCGACTACCGGGTCCGGATCTCCATGCCGGGCGGCGCGGAGTCGCTCAACGCCGGTGTCGCGGCGGGCATCGTGCTGTACGAGGTGGCGCGCCGCCGAAGCTGACCCCGCCCGGCCGGCCGCGTGCCCGGCCGCGCACCGCGCCCGCCCCGCCCGTCGCCCCTCGCGGCAGGGGGGGGCGGGCGCGCTTCCGCCCCGCCCGGCACGGCCCCGACGGCAACGCACCCGCCCCCGCCCGCGACGCCCGGGGAAGGGTCGCGCGACGGCCGGAGTACGGTCCCGCGATCGCCGGAGGACCGTCCCGCGACGGCCGGAACACGGCCGCCCCTCGGCCGAGTTGCCGCGCGATCGCCGAACGCCTCCCCAGATGCCCGACTTTGGCCTGATCTTGACGGGTCTCGGACACATCCGGGCGGTCAAGGCAGTGTCCTAAGCACCCATCACTCGGTTAGATGAGTGTGGACACCAGAACGCCTCGGTTCGACGAGCAACCCGCCCTGAGCATGACCAAGGTGGACAGCGACCCCGCGCAGGTCATCGTCAACCACGCCAGCTTCCGGGTGCAGCTCCCCCCGGGCCAGCGCGCACGGCTGCGCGGTGCCCCCGCGGAGACGGCCCGTATCCCCGCCATGAGCGGTGCCGGCGGGAGCCGCAGGCGGGCGCCGGTCGTCTGGAGCGGCAAGTCCGCTCCCGGCGACCCCGGCGCGACGGGCCTGCTCCAGGCCGTGCGCGGTTCGACCGCCGACCACCTCGACGCCGGGTTCGGCGGGCGCCCGGACGGCCACGCGGCGGGCGCGACACAGGTCATCCCGCTGCTGGACGAGACGCAGCCCACCCCCGTACTGACCGCCCCGCACCGGCCGGGACGCACCGGTCCGCTCCTCCCGCCGATGCGGCAGGCGCTCGGCGCGTACGACCACGTCGAGGGCCCCGAGGACCCCGACGCCCTCCACGACCACGGCGAGGACGACGCAGCGGAGGACGCGGCCGCCGCCCGCGCCCGGCAGCAGGGCGGCGACTCCGTCCGGAACGCGTACTACCCCGGCCACCGGATGAACCTGGGCGTGGTCCTGCTGCCCCTGCGGGTCTTCCTCGGCTTCATCTCCATCTACGCCGGCATGGGCAAGCTGTGCGACCCCGTCTACTTCGACGGCGGCGAGCGCGGCTCGATGGTGAAGTGGCTGAACTCGCTGCACCCCTGGGCGCTGGCCGAGCCGCTGCGCGACTTCGCCCTCTCGCACCCGGTCGGCGCCGGCCTGACCGTCGCCTTCCTCCAGGTCGTCGTCGGCGTCCTCACCGTCCTCGGCCTCTGGCAGCGCGTCGCGGCCTCGGTCGGCGCCCTGCTCTCCGCCGCGCTCCTGGTGACGGTGAGCTGGCGCACGGTCGCGGTGTACGACGCGCCGGACATCATCTTCCTGGCCGCCTGGAGCCCCCTGATCATCGCGGGCGCCCCCGTCTTCTCCGCGGACGGCCGGCTCGCCGCGGAGGCGTGGCGCACGCTCGGCCCGCGCTCGGAGATCTGGGACCTGCGCCGCCGGGTGCTGCGCCGCGGCACCGCCGTGGCGACGGTCGTCGTCGGCCTCACCCTGCTCGTCGGGTCCGTCCTCGGCGGGGCGGTCCGCTCCACGGAGGTCGTCACCGTCCCCGACCGCAACGACAACCCGACCAACCGCCTCCCCGGCGTGCCGCTGCCCCGGGAGACCGCCGGCGAGCGCAAGCCCTCCCGTACGCCGGAGCAGCGGCGCAGCCCCGAGCCCACCAGCTCGGACGCGGCCACGACGCCCACCACGGGCCAGGTCGCACCGGACGCGCCCCGCGACTCCGACGGGCAGGACACCGGGGCCGCCACCCGGCCCAGCGAGACCCAGGGCACCGGCCAGGAGCCCCCGCGCCGCCCCGCCCCGCAGGAGCCCCCGGCCACCACGAGCGCCGGCCCCACCTCGTCCGGCGCCACCGGCGGCGACGGATCGTCCGGCGGCGGCGAGCCGGAGCCCACCGGCGGAACGACCACCTCCGGCAGCGACGGATCGACCTCCGGCGGCGGCCGCAACCCGATCGGCGGCCTCCTCGGCTGACCCGCGGGACGTACGCGTACGCGGCGAGGGGCGGCCCCCACCCGGCGAGGGTGGGGGCCGCCCCTTCGTACGGGGTCCGGGCGGCGGTCAGCTCGCGGGGGAGCCCAGCTCGCGGGCGGCCTCGGTGAGGTCCTTGGCGGTGTCGATCGCCCGCCAGTACGCCCCGTGCGGCAGCGGGTAGCCGGCCAGCCGGCGCTCACGGGCCAGCCGGGGGAACGTCGTGCGCTCGTGGTCGCCCCGGTCCGGCAGCAACGCGGTGAACGCGGGCGCGAACACGTACACGCCGGCGTTGATCAGGTACGGGGACGGCGGCGACTCGATGAAGTCCGTGATGTGACCGAACGCGTCCGTCTCCACCGCGCCCCACGGAATCCGGGGCCGGGCCAGGGCCAGGGTGGCGGTGGCGTCGCGCTCGGCGTGGAAGGCGGCCATCTCGCGCAGGGAGAAGCGCGTCCAGATGTCACCGTTGGTGGCGTACCAGGGCTGCTCCGGGTCGGGCAGCCGCTCGGCGGCGTACCGCAGCCCGCCCCCGCGGCCCAGCGGCTCCGTCTCCACGACCGTGGTGACCTTGAGCGGCAGCGCGGCGGACTCCAGCCACTCCTGGAGCACCTCGGCGAGATGGCCGCAGGAGACCACGGCGTCGGTGACCCCTTCGGCGGCCAGCCAGGAGAGCTGGTGGCCGATGATCGGAGTCCCGGTTCCGGGGATCTCGACCATCGGCTTGGGGCGGTCGTCGGTGTACGGCCGCAGCCGCGACCCCTGGCCCCCGGCAAGGATCACGGCCTGCGTCGGATACGTATGCATGGCAGGCACGATAGGCGGTGCCCGCCGCGGGAGGGCGCCGCCCGCCGGGCCCGCCGGGGAGGGCCCCCGGCCGCCTGCGCACCGCCCACCCGCACCTGCCGCGTCAAGGGACGGACGGGGGCGGGGGGTTGAGCGGGGCGCCGCCGTGAGCCCCGCAGGGGTCACGGCGGCGCGGGGACGCGCTGCGGCGTCAGGCCCTGACGACACCGCCGGTGCCGGGGACCGCGCGGTAGCTGGTGCCGAAGGCGGAGCAGTAGGCGTAGGACCAGCGGTTGTCGTTGGTGACCACGCCCCTGGCCGTCTTCGTCGTGCTGCCGTTCGAGCACGACACCTTGGCGTAGTACGCGAAGGTGACGTCACAGGCCGCACCGTAGGTGTTGCGGTCGGACCACTCCACACCCCCGATGCACCACGAGGGGATGCTCGCCGCGGTCCGCGGCGAGGACGGGGCGGCCTGGGCGGGGGCGGAGACCCCGAGCGTCAGGGCGGCTCCGGCGATGGTCGCCGCGAGGGCATGACGTACACGCATGAAACTCTCCTTCTCCGAGTGAACGCGGTGATCTGGGCTCACGTTGCCGAGCCGCGCGGGGGAGGTGGGAAGCGGGAACCCGGCCGGCGGTGCCGCCTCCCCCGCGCTGCCGGCGACAGGTGCGCCGGCCGGGCACCCCAGAGACTGCTGGCCTCGGCAGGGGGGAGACAACGGCATCCGGCTGTCCCGGACAGACGCGGACTGTCCGGGCTGGTCGGCACCGTGTCCGAGGCGCGTCCCGGACAGCGCGGCCCTGGCCGGATCCGCCCCGTTGCCCCGTGCGCCGAGGCGGCAGCAGGATGACGCTCGTGAAGGATCCGGGGGAGTTGTCGCCGTACGGAGCCCGAGACGCTGCCGGCTTCGTCCAGTTGTTGCAGCAGCTCAAGGAGCGGTCGGGGCTGACGTATCGGGAGCTGGAGGAACGGGCCGCCCGAAGCGGTGACGTGCTGGCACGCAGCACGCTGGCCGACGTCCTACGGCGAACGAGCCTGCCGCGGCCCGATGTGCTGGCCGCGTTCGTCCGCGCCAGCGGGGACGGGCAGCGGGTCGGCGCCTGGTTGGAGGCCAGGGAGCGCATCGCCGCGGGGAGCGTCGCCGATCCGCCGCCGGAGCCCGCCCCCGACCCCGTGGCCGCCTCCGAGGCCGAAGCGCCACCGCGGGCCGCCGCGCCCACCGGCTCGCGGTCACGTCGGAGCACGGGCCGCCCGGTCGTCCTCGCGGCCGGCCTCGTGATCCTGCTGCTCGCCGCGGGCATCGGGTGGGCGCTCATCGACCGTTCCGGTGCGCCGCCCACCGCTTCGCGGATCCCCGCCGGCGGCTGGGTGACCATCCATCCCGTCCGTTCGCCGGAGCTCTGCCTGAGCGACGGACGTGACCGGGACGGTGTGTACGGCAGTGCCGTCGCCGCCCAACTGCCCTGCGCACGCGCCGCCGTGCCACGTACCTACCTCGAACCGGCGGGGGAAGGCCTCTTCCGTATCCAGTGGCACCACCCGCAGGAGGGCAAGGGGTGCCTGACGGTCATGGGCACCGGCCCGGTGCGGGGGATGATCGAGCCCCAGGACGACTGTGCACGGGCCACGCTGTTCCGCTTCGACGCCCCCGCCTCCGCCGCGGACGGCGAGGGCTTCCGGCTGCGCCCGGTGAACAGCGACCGGTGCGTCGGCATCGCCGACGACGAGACCGCTGCGGGAGCCGAAGCGATCGAGGAACGGTGCACCGGGGAGGCCGACCAGCGCTTCCTGGTCCGGAAAGGCTGACGGCCCCGACTGCGGCCGGCGGTGCCGGCGGCCACGGGGCCTGAGGGATCCGCCCGACCGGGGGCGGCGTTCGCGTAGGAGAGCCGTCCTGTGGAGGGCGCTGAGGGACGATCCGCGCTCCCCGGTGGATCAGCGCGTGGCGTCGGAGGCGGCGCTGCCACGCGGAGGAACGGCATTGGCGAGCGGGGAGGGGGCGGGCGTTCCGGCAGCACGGTGACGTGCCGTGCCCGTCGGCGCGCGGCCGCCGGGGATGACGGGCAGCTCTTGGGTCTCCGGTGCGGATCGTGCCGGGCGCGCGGAGTCCGGCACGATCCGCACGAAGGGCCTAGCTGAACTGCGCGACGCCGGAGGCGAACGAGGTGTCGCAGACCGGGCGGGAGAAGCGGTGGGCGCGGGTCGGGCCGTACTGCTCGACGGCGGCCCTGCCGAGGGCCCGCGCGATCGACATGCAGTGGCGGGCGAGCGACGGGCGCTGCTCGACGGCGCGCTGGAGGCCCGTCAGGGCGGCGGCCGGGTCCTTCTCCCGCAGCTCCACGAGCAGCTTCTCGCGCAGGACGTCCTGCGGGGCGCTGGACTTCGCGGGTGTGGAGACGGACTTCGAGGAGGCGGCCAACAGGGGGGAGTCGGCGTCCGAACCCGCCCACGGAACGCTGGTGACCGCGAGGGTCCCGGAGAGAACCATGACGACGGGCAGGACGAGAGCGAGGGATCGGCCGATGCGGCGCGCGGTGTGGGTCACGCAGCGAGCGTAGCGTTCAGTGAGGGATTGGCAGCATTTCGTCACCCTGGCGGGGGATGGTTCGAGGGGCCCTTTCGAATCCCAGGTTGACGGACCGCAGAGAAATGCCCTGTGTGCCGGGGTATTTCTCCTGGCCGGACGGGTGAGCCCCACGCGGACGGCCCCGCGCCTCCTGGTGGAGGGGCGGGGCCGCGCGTACGGAGGGGGCGGGTCAGTTGGTGAGGCGCTCGCCGGTCGAGGTGGCGAAGACGTGCAGCTCCTCCGGGCGCGGGACGACGTGCAGCTCGGCGCCCTTCTCCGGGACGTCGCGGCCGCCGACGCGGACGACCAGGTCCTTGTGCTCGCCGCCGACACGGGTGGAGCCGTAGACGAAGCCGTCGGCGCCCAGCTCCTCGACGACGTTGACGGAGACGGCGAGGCCGGCCGGCTCCTCCGCGGAGCCCTTGGTCAGCGACGCGGCGGCGCCGCCGTGCTCGACGATGTCGAAGTGCTCGGGGCGGATGCCGACCGTGACCGTGGTGTCGCCGCGGTCGGCGGCGGCGGTCAGCGCCTCGCGGGAGACGGGGACGACGCTGTTGCCGAACTTCACGCCGCCGTCGGTGATCGGGACCTCGACGAGGTTCATCGCGGGGGAGCCGATGAAGCCGGCGACGAAGAGGTTGGCGGGCCGGTCGTACATGGTGCGCGGCGAGTCGACCTGCTGGAGCAGCCCGTCCTTGAGGACCGCGACCCGGTCGCCCATGGTGAGGGCCTCGACCTGGTCGTGGGTGACGTAGACGGTGGTGATGCCGAGGCGGCGCTGCAGGGAGGCGATCTGCGTACGGGTGGAGACGCGGAGCTTGGCGTCGAGGTTCGACAGCGGCTCGTCCATGAGGAAGACCTGCGGCTCCCGCACGATGGCCCGCCCCATCGCCACCCGCTGGCGCTGACCACCGGAGAGCGCCTTCGGCTTGCGGTCCAGGTAGTCGGTGAGGTCCAGCATCTTGGCGGCCTCTTCGACCTTCGCCCGGATGTCGGTCTTGTTCACACCGGCGATCTTCAGCGCGAAGCCCATGTTGTCCGCGACGGTCATGTGCGGGTAGAGCGCGTAGTTCTGGAACACCATGGCGATGTCCCGGTCCTTGGGCGGCAGGTGCGTGACGTCGCGGTCGCCGATGCGGATCGCGCCGCCGTTGACGTCCTCCAGGCCCGCGAGCATCCGCAGGGAGGTGGACTTGCCGCACCCGGAGGGGCCGACGAGGACGAGGAACTCGCCGTCCGCGATGTCGATCTGCAACTGGTCCACGGCCGGCTTCGTGGAGCCGGGGTAGACGCGGGTCGCCTTGTCGAACGTGACACTGGCCATGCTGATCTTCTCCTCCACCGGCAGGAACGTGCCGGACGATCCGAGTAGGGAGTGGTCTGGTCCACTTGAGCGGACCAGCCGTGACGCTACCTGGCGTTTCCCGATCTGTCAGTAGTCCCGAGCACGCGGAAAACGCGGACGAGCGGGGCGCGGGGTTGGTTAGACTGCACCGGCACGCCTCCTTAGCTCAGTCTGGCCAGAGCAACGCACTTGTAATGCGTAGGTCGTCGGTTCGAATCCGACAGGGGGCCCGGTGGAAGGCCCAGGTCGGACGACGTCCGACCTGGGCCTTCGTCGTTCGCGGACGCGGCGGCGCGCCGGCGGGAGCGCTCCGTGCGGGGCGTCGGGTCCCGGTTCCGGTCCCGGACGGGCCGGCGAGCCGGTCGGCGGACGCGTCGGGGCGGTGGGGTGTGCGGACGGCTCCGTCCGGGTCGGTACGGGGCGGGGTCCTCCGGTCGCGGTCGCGTCGTCGCTCCCCGCGCTCCCGTCACGGGCGGGCGGAAGCGGCGGCGGGCGGCCTTCCCGCGGCGCTGCTGGGGCGGGCGTGCCTTCGGGGCCTTCCCCGCGGAGGCCCGAGGCTTCGGCGTCCGGTTCGATCCCGGTGGATTCTTCGCGCGGGTGCGGGGAACGCGGGACGGGCAGGGGTGGTATCTCGGGAAAGTTACGTGTTCCGTCGCCGCCCCACTCACGGCTCGGCCTAATCTCTCCCTGTCTGCCACGAATATCGGTCACCCCCCACCGAAACCCCGCTGGAGAAGATATGACCACACCCACGGAAGTAGCCACTCCCGTACCGGTGCGTAGCAGAGGGCTCGGAAGTGTGGTGGTGAGCTGGATCACGACCACGGACCACAAGAAAATCGGTCACCTCTACTTGATCACGTCTTTCGCCTTCTTCCTCTTCGGCGGCCTGCTGGCTCTGCTGGTCCGGGCGGAGCTGGCACGGCCGGGGATGCAGATCGTCTCGAACGAGCAGTACAACCAGGCATTCACCATGCACGGCACGGTGATGCTGCTGCTTTTCGCCACGCCGACCTTCGCGGGGTTCGCCAACGCCATCATGCCGCTTCAGATCGGGGCCCCCGATGTGGCATTCCCCCGGCTGAACATGTTGTCGTACTGGTTGTTCCTCTTCGGCGGGCTGATCGTCGTGGGCGGACTGCTGACCAGCAACGGCACCGCCGATTTCGGCTGGACGGCCTACACCCCGCTCAGCCGGGAGGAGCACTCGCCCAGCGTCGGGGCCGACATGTGGATCATGGGCCTGGCCCTGTCCGGGTTCGGCACGATCCTCGGGGCCGTCAACTTCATCACGACGGTCATCTGCATGAGGGCGCCGGGCATGACGATGTTCCGTATGCCCATCTTCACCTGGAACGTGCTGCTCACGTCCGTCCTGGTGCTCCTGGCGTTCCCCGTCCTCGCCGCCGCGCTGCTCGTCCTCGAAGCGGACCGCCGGTTCGGCTCGCACGTCTTCGCCCCCGAGAACGGGGGCGCGCTCCTGTGGCAGCACCTTTTCTGGTTCTTCGGGCATCCGGAGGTGTACATCCTCGCCCTGCCCTTCTTCGGCGTGGTCACCGAGATCTTCCCCGTCTTCTCCCGCAAGCCCGTGTTCGGCTATATCGGCCTGGTCGGCGCGACCATCGCGATCACCGGGCTCTCCGCGACCGTGTGGGCCCACCACATGTTCGCCACCGGCGGGGTGCTCCTTCCCTTCTTCTCCCTCATGAGTTTCCTCATCGCCGTGCCGACCGGCGTGAAGTTCTTCAACTGGATCGGCACGATGTGGAAGGGGTCCATCTCCCTGGAGACCCCCATGCTGTGGTCGGTCGGTTTCCTCGTGACCTTCCTGTTCGGCGGCCTCACGGGCGTCATTCTGGCGTCGCCGCCGCTGGACTTCCACGTCCACGACTCGTATTTCGTGGTCGCCCACTTCCATTACGTGCTCTTCGGGACGATCGTCTTCGCCATGTTCGCCGGGTTCTACTTCTGGTGGCCGAAGATGACCGGCACCATGCTCGACGAACGGCTGGGGAAGATCCATTTCTGGTCGCTCTTCGTCGGCTTCCACACGACGTTCCTCGTCCAGCACTGGCTCGGCGCGGAAGGGATGCCGCGCCGGTACGCCGACTACCTGGCGGCCGACGGCTTCACGGCCCTCAACACCCTCTCGTCCATCGGCTCGTTCCTGCTCGGCCTGTCGACGCTGCCCTTCCTCTACAACGTCTGGAAGACCGCGAAGATCGGCAAGCGGGTCACCGTCGACGACCCCTGGGGGTACGCCCGGTCCCTGGAGTGGGCCACGTCCTGCCCCCCGCCGCGCCACAACTTCGTGACGCTGCCCAGGATCAGGTCGGAGTCGCCGGCCTTCGACCTGCACCACCCCCGAGTCTCCGGGTTGGACCTGGCGAAGCACGACGGCAAGCGCGACGTCGTGGAACCGGACAAGGACTGACCCCTCGGGGGTCGGGACGCGGCCTCGGCGGCCGGGGCGTGCGCGCCCCGGCCGCTTCGTCGTTTCCGGGGCGGGCCGTGCGTCCGGGGCCGCCCGCGTCGACGGAGCCGGTTGGGTCGCTGGAACCGGTCGCGTCCATGGAGCCGGCTGGGTTGCCGGGGCCGGTCGGGTCCGTGGAGGCCGACGGGGTCGACGGAGCCGGCTCCGGCGACGGGGCGGGCGGGGCAAGAGGGCCGGGGGATACGGGTGTTGTGGGCGGTCGAGGAGATGGTGTGAGCGTCCCCACCTATCTCTACCGAGGGGTAGGCCCGCCGGGGGTCCTTGTTATACCTTGCGTCTAACAAGCGGGTGGGAGCCCGGCCGGGCTCTCCGGCGCGGGCGGGGCGGCGGTGCGGCCCCCAGCCCCCGCGGGCCCGCCCGGCACCGCTGTCGTACGCACGTCACCACGACCGAGGAACACCGCACTCGACCCAAGGAGCCGCAGCATGGCCGGCAGCACCGTTCCGTCGAAGGTCCAGCACAGCCCCGAGGGCGACGACGTCGCGCGGCGACTGCTCGGCTCGGCCGCGCAGTTGGCGTACGACCCGGCCACCGAGGTCGACTGGGACACCCCGCTGGACAAGGACTTCCACGGCGCGAGCCCGGAGTGGAGCACGCTCTACGGCACGCCGTACTGGGACGAGTTGACCGAGGCGCAGCGCAAGGAGCTGACGCGCCAGGAGGCCGCGTCGGTCGCCAGCACGGGCATATGGTTCGAGATGATCCTCCAGCAGATGGTGCTGCGGGACATCTACATGAAGAACCCGGCGGGCGCGGAGTTCCAGTGGGCGCTCACCGAGGTGGCCGAGGAGTGCCGGCACTCGATCATGTTCGCCCGCGGCGCGCAGAAGCTCGGCGCACCGCACTACCGGCCGCGCCGCGCGGTGATGGAGCTGGGCCGGGTCTTCAAGACCCTGGCGTTCGGCGAGGCGGCGTACGCGGCGATCCTCGTCGCCGAAGAGGTCCTGGACGTCATGCAGCGGGACTGGATGCGGGACGAGCGGGTCGTGCCGTTCGTGCGCACCATCAACAACATCCACGTGGTGGAGGAGTCCCGCCACATGAAGTTCGCCCGCGACGAGACGCTCAAGCGGCTGAAGAACGCGGGGTGGGCGCGGCGGCAGATCAACGCGTTCGTCGTCGCCGTCGCCTCGTACTTCATCGTGACCAGCATGGTGAACCCGGAGGTCTACCGGAAGGCCGGTCTCGACAGGCGGCGCGCGCTGGCCGCCGCCAGGAGCAACGAGCACCACAAGTCGATGATGCGGTCGAGCTGTTCGGGGCTGATGGACTTCCTGGCCTCGGCCCGGCTGCTCACCGGGCCCGCCCTGGCCTTCTACAAGCGCGCGAACCTGATCTGAGCCGAGGCCATGACCTACGCCATCACCCAGACCTGCTGCAGCGACGCCACCTGCGTGGCCGTCTGCCCGGTCAACTGCATCCACCCGACGCCGGAGGAACGCGCCTTCGGCAGCACGGAGATGCTGCACATCGACCCGCGCGCGTGCATCGACTGCGGCGCCTGCGCCGACGCCTGCCCGGTGGACGCCGTCTTCCCGGTGGACTCCCTGCCCGCCGGGCAGCGGGAGTACGCGGAGCTCAACGCCGCCTACTACGCGGGCGGGGAGTCGCGGGCGCCGCTCGTGGACGGGCCCAACTTCCACGCCTGGGGCGAGCCGGTCTTCGAGCGCAGCCTGCCCTCGGACTTCGCGCGGCTGCGGGTGGCGGTCGTCGGGACCGGCCCGGCGGGGATGTACGCGGCCCAGGACCTGCTGCTGCACACCAGCGCCGAGGTGACGCTGATCGACCGGCTGCCGGTGGCCGGCGGGCTCGTCCGCTACGGCGTCGCGCCGGACCACCCCGCGACCAAGAAGGTCGGTGACGCCTTCTCCCGCTTCCACCACCACCCCCGCGTGCGGATGCACCTGGGCATCGAGGTGGGCCGGGACGTCACGGCCGAGGAGCTGGCGGCCCACCACGACGCGGTGATCTACGCGGTGGGCGCCTCCACGGACCGGCGGCTGGGCATCCCCGGCGAGGAGTCGTCCGGCTGCCTGTCGGCGACCTCGTTCGTGGCCTGGTACAACGCCCATCCGGAGGCCGTCGCGCAGGGCGTCGACCTGTCCGCCGAGCGGGTCGTCGTGGTGGGCAACGGCAACGTCGCGCTCGACGTGGCCCGCGTCCTGGTCGCGGACCCGGAGGAGTTGGCGGGTACGGACATCGCGGACCACGCGTTGGAGGCGCTGCGGGCGAGCCGGGTCCGCGAGGTGGTGGTGCTGGGGAGGCGGGGGCCCGAGGACGCCGCGTACACCCGGTCCGAACTGCTGGCGCTCAAGCACCTGCCGGGCGTGGAGCTGGTGGTGGACGACCACGACCCCCGTACGGCGGCGGCGATCGACGCGGCCGGGCCGGTCGACCGGGCCGGGCTGCTCCAAGGGCTGGCGCGGGTGCGGACGGCTGCCGGCGCCCCGGCGCCCGCCGCGGGGGCGGACCGGCGCATCGTCCTGCGCTTCCACTCGCGGCCGGTGGAGGTCCTGGGCGGCGGCGACGCCCCGGCGCACGCCGTGCGCGTCACGGACGGCGGGGGCGGTGCGGTCGAGCTGCGGGCCGGGCTGCTGCTGCGGGCCATCGGCTACCGGGGGCTCCCGGTCCCCGGCCTGCCGTTCGACGACGTGACCTGCACGGTCCCGCACGAGGGCGGCCGGGTGGCGGGGTTGCCCGGCAGTTACGTGGTGGGCTGGATCAAGCGGGGGCCGTCCGGCGGGATCGGCGCCAACCGGACGTGCGCGGCCGAGACGGTCGGCACGCTCCTGGCCGACGCGGTCGCGGGGAGGCTGCCGGCCCCCACGGGCGACGCGAAGGCGTTCCGGCGGCTCGCCCGGAAACGCAACCGCCACGTGGTGGACGCCCGCGGCCTCGCGGCGATCGACCGGGCCGAGCGGGACCGGGGGCGGCGCGACGGCCGGACCCGCGTGAAGCTCGCCACCGTCGAGGAGTTGGTGGCGACGGCGCGGGCGAGCCGGTTGCGGCTGCTGTCCTGACGTCCAGCGGCCCCGGCGGCCGTGACGCCCACCGGCCCCGGCGGCGAGGCGCCTGCCGCCGGGGGCGGGGCCGCCGGGGGCGGGGTGCCGCCCCGGCCCGGTCGCCGTACCGCCGGCCCGGTCGCCGTGCGGTTGTACCGCCGTACGGTCGTGCCGCCGGGCGGCGCCCTTCGCCCCGGCGCTGGTCAGGCCGTGCGGCCGGTCGCTCCCGCCCTCTCCGGCGCACCGGCCGCGGGGAGCGGCGGTTCGGGCGTCGGGCGTACGGGGATGAGCGCGGCGACGACCGCCGCGGCGAGGCCCACGCCGCAGCCGATCAGCATCGCCACCCGGAAGCCGTTCTGCGAGGCCAGCGGGAAGCCGCCGAAGTCCGTGGTCATCCGGGCCAGCACCACCCCGATCACGGCCGCCGCGAACGAGGTGCCGATCGAGCGCATCAGGGCGTTGAAGCTGTTCGCCGACGCGGTCTCCGACGCGGGCACCGCGGCCATGACCAGCGCGGGCATCGCCCCGTACGCGAAGCCGACGCCCGAGTTGCAGACGAGCGTGACCAGCAGCAGGCCCCACGGGGAGTCCGAGCCGATCAGCGGTACGGAGAGGCCGTATCCGGCGGCGATGAGCAGGCTGCCGACGGCCAGCGTGACCTTGGGGCCCCGGGCGGCGGACAGCTTCGCGCCGACCGGGGACATCGCCATCATCATCAGGCCCGCCGGGGCCATCCACAGGCCCATCGCCACCATCGACCGCCCCAGGCCGTAGCCGGTGGCCTCGGGCAGTTGGAGCAGTTGGGGCACGACGAGGGACTGGGCGTACATCGCGAAGCCGACCAGGACCGACGCGGTGTTCGTCAGCAGGACCTGGGGGCGGGCGGTCACGCGCAGGTCGACCAGCGGGTCGTCCCGGCGCAGCTCCCACCGGCCCCAGGCGGGCAGCAGGACGAGCGCGGCGGCGAACAGGGAGAGCGTCGTCGCGCTGCCCCAGCCCCAGTCGGCGCCCTTGGAGACCGCGAGCAGCAGGCAGATGAGCGCGGTGCCGAGGCCGGCGGCGCCGAGCAGGTCGAAGCCGCCGGACGAGGCGGCCGGGCGGTCGGCGGGGACCAGGAGCAGGATCAGCGCGCCGACCGCGAGGGCCAGCGCCGCGATGGCCCAGAACAGCACCCGCCAGCTCGCGTTCTCCGCGATGGCGGCGGCGAACGGCAGGCCCAGCGCGCCGCCCACGCCCATCGACGCGCTCATGATCGCGATGGACGACCCCAGCTTCCGGGCCGGGACGATGTCGCGCAGCAGGCTGATGCCGAGGGGGACCACGCCCATGCCGAGGCCCTGGAGTCCGCGCCCGGCGATCATCGGCACCACCGACGAGGAGAGGGCGCAGACCACCGAGCCGAGGACCAGGGGGGCGAGCGAGGCGAGCAGCAGGCTCCGCTTGCCGTACATGTCCCCGAGCCGCCCCGCGACCGGGGTGGCGACGGCGGCGGCCAGCAGGGTGGCGGTGATCACCCACGACGCGTTCGACGCGGAGGTGTCGAACAGCTTCGGCAGCTCCGCGATCAGCGGCACCACCAGGGTCTGGGTGAGGGCCGCCACGATCCCGGCGAAGGCCAGGATGGCGACCACGCCTCCGGACCGGGGCGTGGGGGGTGAACTGTCCACGGGGTGCTCCCTCTCGCCCTCACGGGCCGGGTCTCGGCATCGCGGCCGTCGAGGACCGCGCTCGACTGTGCACGATACATCGAATGTGCATCATGCACGACATATGTATGATGCACATCTATCGTGTGGGGTGTGGTCGTCCGCCAGCCCTCTCCGGTACGGCGGACCAGGAGCCGCAGGAGCCGAAGGAAGCGACGCGTGGACAAGCCCCTCGACCGGATCGAACGCGAGACCATGCTGCTCGGCCGGTACATGCACCTGCTCAGCCCGCGCGCCGAATGGCGGCTGGACCGCAGCGCCTACATCCTGCTCAGCCGCATCCAGGCCGAGGGCCCGATGTCCATCAGCCAGCTCAGCGAGGCGTTCGGCCTCGACGCGTCCACCCTCAACCGGCAGACCGCCGCGATGCTGCGCGCCGGGGTCGTCGAGCGCATCCCGGACCCCGACGGCGGCATCGCGCGCAAGTTCGCCATCACCGAGGAGGGCGAACGGCGCCTCGACAACGACCGGGGCAGGAACCTCGCCGGCCTCGCGAAGGTCCTCGCGGACTGGACGCCCGAGGAGGCGGAGCAGCTCGCCGCCTCCCTGAGCCGTCTCAACCTCTCCATCGAGCGCCTCGACGGGCGGCCCTGGCCCCGCGACTGACCCCCGCGGCCGGCGGCCCCGGTACGCCCCGCCCGTGCGGGCCCGTGCCCCGGCCGGGGCCGGCGGCGGCCCGCGAAGCGGTCGGCCGCCCGGGCGAGGGGGGCGTGCCGGTGCGGGGGAAAGCGGTTGCGCGGCGGTCGGCGGCGTACAGGCCGCGGCCGCCCCCGCGCTCCGCGGTCGTCGGCGGTGCGCTGGGCGGGGAGGGAGGCGTGGGCCAGGTCGCCCAGGGGGTCGTTACTGCGCCGGGGCGCGTTCCGTCTTCCCCTCCCGCGCCCCCGCTACGTCGGCCCGTGCTCCGTGCGGTGGCTCGGGGTGAGCGGGTAGCAGGCGAGGCCGACCAGGGCGGCGGTGAGGCGGACCAGGTCGGCGAGGGTGCGGCCGTCGCCGAGGAGGGGGACGCCGCAGAACACGAGCACGGCGAACGCGTAGGCGTGCCGCCACGGATGCGGCACCCGGTACGTGAGGACGCCGGCGGCCCCGGCCAGCGCGTAGCCGACCCCGGCGCCCAGCGCGCCGGGGTCGGGCTGGGGCGCGTGCCCGTGCTGGAGCGCCCACGCGAGGGCGACTCCGCTGAGGAGGCTGGCCAGCACCGGGGCCGTCACGGCGACGGCCAGCCAGCGCAGGGTGCCGAGCCAGTGTTCGGCGGTGGCGTGGAAGACGGTGAACAGCACCGCGTACGGGAGCCAGCGCGCGCCCTCGACCCCCAGGGTGGCCTCGACGAGGTTGCGTACGGGGCTCTGCGACGGCTCGGGCGCGCCGGTGGCCTCGCGGCGCAGGAGGTCGCCGCCGAGGGCGGGCGGCAGCCGGTGCGGGACGACGGCGGTGACGACGAGGAGGCCGAGCCAGACGTAGGTGCCGGGCGCGGTGGCGACCCAGTGGCGGGCGGCGGCGAGGGCGGCCCGGCCATGGCCCTGCTGGGTCGCGAGGCGGGAGGGGTTCGTGTGCTCTGCGGGGCCCGAGAGGTCTGCGGGGCCGGTGGGCCCCGAGGTGCGGGGGCGGTCCGGCGGCCGGTCGCCCGGCTCTTTTCGGGGCATGACCCGATTCACGCACGTCTCTAGGATCGGCGGCGTGATCGACATCCCTGACGAACTGATCGCTCATCTGTCCCTGGACAGCGGTGCGGCCGGACGGTCCTTCGCCGCCGGGCTGCCGGGGCTCGCGGACCGGTGCCTGGAGCGCTGGGGACTGCGGCCGGACGGCCCGTCGATGCACGGGAGATGCGCGTTGGTCCTGCCGGTGGTGCGGGAGGCCGACGGCCTGCCGGCCGTGCTGAAGCTCCAGCCGGTGGACCGGGAGACGGAGGGCGAGCCGGTCGCGTTGCGGGCGTGGGGCGAGGCGGGGGCCGGGGTGGTGGAACTGCTCGCCCATGACCCGGAGTCGGGGGCGATGGTGCTCGAACGGCTCGACGAGCGGCGGCCGTTGTCGGGCCTGCTCGACGTGCGGGAGGCGGTGGCGGTGCTCGGCGCGGTGCTGGCCCGGCTGGTGGCGGTGGCCGCGCCAACGGGGCTGCGGACCCTGGGCGGAGAGGCGGAACGGATGCTCGCCGCGGCGCCGCGGGCCCTGGGGCGGCTCGCCGACGCGTCGGACCGGCGGCTGCTCGCGGACTGCGCGGCGGCGGTGCGGGAGGTCGCGGGGGAACCGGGGGACCGGCTGCTCCACTGGGACCTGCACTACGACAACGTCCTGGCCGGGCGCGCGGAGGCCGGGCGGGCGGGGGAGTGGGTGGCGCTCGACCCCAAGCCCCTGGCGGGGGACGCGGGGTTCGAGCTGTTCCCGGCACTGGTCAACCTGTTCGACGCGGGGGAGGTGCTGTGGCGGTTCGACGCGTTGACGGAGGCGCTGGGCGGCGAGCGGGACCGGGGGCGGGCGCGGGCCTGGACGCTGGGGCGGGTCCTCCAGAGCGCGTTGTGGCACGTGGAGGGCGGGGCGCGCCGTCTCGACCCGGAGCAGGCGGAGCTCGCCCGGCGGTTGATGGGGCGCTGAGGGGGCGGGGTGGGGCGGGGGCGCGGGGGACTGCGGGAGGGGGGTGGTTCCGTTTGACCGCTGTCGGCTGTCCGCTGTCCGCTGTCTGGCTTCCGGTTTCCGTCGCCTTCCGGCTCGTAGTTGGCGGCTGGTAGTTGGTAGCTGGTGGCCTTTGGCGGCCGTGCTCCGGTGTACGCCCTCCGGCGTCGGCGCTCTCCCGTGCGCCCGGTCGGCGTGCGGCTCCGCGCCCGCGCCCTACGGTGTTCCGCCCTCCCCGGCGTATGCCCCGTGCCGACCCCGACCAGGACGTACGCCTTGGTCGGCGTGGGCTCCCCCGTCCTCCGCTCTCCGCCCCCTCCGGCGTACGCCCCCTCCGGCTCCGGCGTACGCGCTCCCCTCCGACGTACGTGCCCCCCCGGCTTCCGTGCCCCTCCGGCTCCGGCGTACGCGCTCCCCGGCTCCGGCGTACGTGCCCCCCGGCTTCCGTGCCCCGCCCCGTTCGCGTGTCTCAGGCGCGTTTGAGGCCGGCCCCCGGTGCCGAGCGCTGTGCGGCGGCCTTCACGGCGAGGGTGGCGGCTTCCAGGCCGCTGGTGAAGGAGACCTCGCTGAGGAGGCCGGGGGCGGCGACCTGGTCGCCCGCGAGGAAGAGGCCGTTGCCGCGGATGACGGAGGGGCGGTCCCGCCAGGTGGTGCCCGGCCGGTCCACGGCCCCGGTGCGGCCGTCCGCGATGGCCTCGGTGCGCCAGGTGGTGCGCTCGCGCCAGCCGGGGAAGCCGAGGTCCAGGAGTTGTTCGGCGCGGGCGGTCCCCTCGGCCCGGCGGGCGGTCGGGGCGATCGGGATCTGGCTCTGGATAAGTTGCTCGCCGGCCGGGGCGAGGCCGGGGTCCTGGGCGGTGAACCGTTCCACCCAGCCGGGGGCGTCCAGGTCCGACACGGCGAACGCGTCACCGCGCCGGGTGCGTACGGCCAGGTCCACCAGGACCGTGCGGCCGCTGTCCCAGGTGAGGGTCTGGTCGTCCAGGAGGGTGCGCGCGGCGGCCAGGGAGGTGGCGACGATCACCGGCCCGGACCGGGACAGCTCGCCGAGCGTACGGGTGTCGACGCGGGCGCCCGTCTCGACGGTGACGCCGAGGCGGCGGGCGTGGTCGGCCATCCGGTCCACGAGCGGGCCCCAGCCGCCGACCGGGTAGCGGGCCTCGGGCGGGAAGGACGCCAGGCGGCGCAGCCGCTCCTGGACGAAGCGGGCGGAGAGGGCGCCGGGATCGTGGTGGAACACGGCGGTCGCCGCGAAGTGCGCGGCGGTACGGGCGGCCTCCTCGCCCGCCTGACCGGTGGCCCAGCCGAGGAAGTCGGCGTCCACCGGGGCGGTGCGGGGGTTGCGCCGGGCGAGGCGCAGCAGGGCGGCGGGCGGGGTGCGGCGGCCCGCGCCGTCGCGGCGGAAGCGGAACCGCACGCCGTCGAGGGGCGGCACCGAGGCGACCCGGCCCAGGAGGTCGCGCCGGGCCAGCCAGGTCCAGTGGGGCCCGCGCCGGTACAGGGCGTGCGGGCCCTCGTTGGTGCGGTAGGGGCCGTCCGCGGTCCTGGCCCGGCCGCCGAGCGTGCGGTGGCCCTCGTACAGGGTGACCCGCGCACCCGACTCGGCTGCGGTGATGGCGGCGGTGAGCCCGGCGAGGCCGCCGCCGATGACGTGGATGTGGTCCATGGCTGGAACTCCTTCGCTCTCTTGGTGATACGACGGATCGGCGGCGGCCGCACGTGACATCGGGCGCGCGGACGTTGTCAGTGGGGTGCGTCACGATGGGGGGCATGGCAGCGAGCACGGGCAGGGCCGGGAGCGGGAAGAAGGCCGTCGAGGCGGCGCGGCGGCCGGAGGTGCGGCTGCCGCCGCTCGTTCCGTACGACGGGGAGGGCCTGGAGCCGGACGGCGACTACGACGGGGTGCGGTTCGACGGGACGGACCTGGCCGACGCCTCGGGGCGGGGGGCGCGGTTCATGGACTGCGCGCTGGACGGCTGCCTCCTGGACCGCGCGGAGCTGGCGCGGGCCCGGTTCCTCGACGCGGTCCTGACGGGCGTACGGGGGGTGGGCGCGGATCTCGCGGAGGCGTCGCTGCGGGACGTGGAGGTGGTGGACGCCCGGCTGGGCGGGATGCAGATGCACGGGGCGGTGCTGGAGCGGGTGGTGGTGCGGGGCGGGAAGATCGACTACCTGAATCTGCGCCGGGCCCGGCTGAAGGACGTCGTCTTCGAGGGCTGCGTGCTCTCCGAGCCGGACTTCGGGGGCGCGCACCTGGTCCGGGTGGAGTTCCGGGACTGCGTGCTGAGGCGGGCGGACTTCAGTGCGGCGCGGATGGAGTCGGTGGACCTGCGCGGGGCGGCCGAGCTGGACATCGCGCGGGGCGTGGAGCGGCTGGCGGGCGCGGTGATCAGCCCGGCGCAGCTCATGGAGCTGGCGCCGGCGTTCGCGGCGCAGATCGGGGTGCGGGTGGAGGGGTGAGCCCGCCGGGCGCTTCGGGCTCGCGCGGTCACAGCGGTGCGGCCACAGCGGTCACATGCGGGGGAAGCGGGCCTGGAGGTCCCAGATCACGGGGTTGTCGGCGAGGCCCTCGTGCATGTCGGCCAGGTCGGCGATGAGGTCGTGCAGGAAGTCGCGGGCCTCGCGGCGCAGCAGGGAGTGGCTGAAGGTGAGCGGGGGCTCGTCGCCCGGCATCCAGTCCGCCTCGACGTCGACCCAGCCGAAGCGCCGTTCGAACAGCATCCGGTCCGAGGACTCGGTGAAGTCCAGCTCCGCGTACTGCCGCCGGTGCGACCGGTTGCCGCGCGGGTCCTGGTCGATCTGCTCGACGATGTCGCACAGCGCCCACGCGAAGTCGAGCACCGGCACCCATCCCCAGGCTGTGGACACCTCGCGGTCCGCCTTGGTGTCCGCGAGGTAGACGTCGCCGGAGAACAGATCGTGCCGCAGCGCGCGGACGTCCGCGCGGCGGTAGTCGGTCTGCGGGGGATCGGGGAAGCGGCGGGAGAGGGAGTAGCCGATGTCGAGCACGGATCGATGGTGTCATGCCGCACGAGGACGGACCGACACGATCGGGGCCGGTGCGGGGGCGCGGGCGGGGCCGGGGGACGGGTGCGGCACGGGCACGGGCGCGGTTGGCCGCGGCGCGCGCTCGGGCTGTCCGTGTGGGGGCGGCTGTGGGGCGGGGGCGGTGGGGGGTCAGGGGAGCAGGCGGCGCTCCTTCGCCACGGCCACCGCGCCCGCGCGGGTGTCGACGCCGAGCTTGGCGTAGATCCGCCCCAGGTGCGTCTTGACGGTGGCCTCGCTGATGAACAGGGCGCGGGCGATGTCCCGGTTGCCGAGGCCCTGGGAGAGCTGGGCCAGGATGTCGCGTTCGCGGGGGGTGAGGGCGGGGCGGGGGCTGCGCAGGTGGGCCATGACCCGGCCGGCGACCGGGGCCGAGAGCGTGGTGCGGCCGCGGGCGGCGGACCGGATGGCGGCGAACAGCTCCTCGGGGCGCTCTGCCTTCAGCAGGTAGCCGGTGGCGCCCGCCTCGATGGCGCGGGTGATGTCCGCGTCGGTGTCGTAGGTGGTCAGCACCAGGACGTGGGCGGCGCCGGTGGCCGTGATGCGGCGGGTCGCCTCGACGCCGTCGATGCCCGCGCCCAACTGGAGGTCCATGAGGACGACGTCCGGGGCCAGTCGGGCGGCGAGCACCACGGCCTCCTCGCCGCTGCCCGCCTCGCCGACGACCTCGATGTCCGGTTCGCTGCCGACCAGGGCGAGCAGCCCCGCCCGGACCACCGCGTGGTCGTCGCAGATCAGGATGCGTACGGGGGGCGTCGGGCCGGTCATACGGGTTCCTCCGGTACGGGGGAGAGCGGGATCTCGGCGGAGAGGACGGTGCCCTCGCCCGGTGCCGACTCGATCGTCAGGGCGCCGCCGAGCTGCCGCACCCGTGCCCGCATCGCCGGCAACCCGTGCCCCCGCACGCCGTCCGCCGGGCGGGGGCCGTCCGGATCGGCGGTGAAGCCGCGGCCGTCGTCGCCGACGTCGAGGACGACCCGGTCGCCGAGGTGGGTCAGGGTGAGCCCGGCGTTGGCGGCCCCGGAGTGCTCCCGCACGTTGGCCAGGGCTCCTTGGGCGATGCGCAGCAGGGCGGACTGCACCCGGTCCGGCAGCGCGGCGTGCGGGACTCCTTCGACGTGGCAGCGGACGGTGAGCGCGCCCTGCGCCTGGGCCGTCTCGCGGATCGCGAGCGCGTGCAGCGCCGCTTCGAGGCCGCCGCCCTCCGCCAGGTCGGCCGGGGCCAGGTCGTGGACGAAGCGGCGGGCCTCGGCGAGGTTGCGTTCCGCGATGCCGGCGGCCGTACGGACGTGGCGGCGGGCGGCGTCCGGGTCGGCCTCCCAGGTGCGGTCGGCGGCCTGGAGCAGCATCCGCTGGCTGGACAGGCCCTGCGCGAGGGTGTCGTGGATCTCCATGGAGAGCCGCTGGCGTTCCGCGAGGGTCCCTTCGCGGCGCTCGGTGGCGGCCAGTTCGCGCCGGGCGCGCAACAGGTCGTCGATCAGCTCGCGCTGGCGTGCGCCCAGCTCCCGTTGGCGTGCCGCCTGGCGCCGCGTATGGACGAAGACGGCGGTGGCCAGGGCGGCGACGGCGGGCGGGGCGAGCACCAGGAGGGGGTCGAACCCGGTCGCCAGGCGCAGTTGAGCGGCGACCACGAGCGCCGTGAGCAGGGTGACGAGCGCGAGGGCGGCGCGCGGCGGCAGGATGCCCAGCCCGGTGTAGAAGAGCGGGACGGCACACCACGCGAAGCTCGGCGCGAGGACGACCAGCACGGCCCAGAGGGCCACGAGGACCCCGAGCCGGGCCAGTCGGCGCGGGGTGGGGCGTGAGCCGAGGACCGGGCCGAGGAGGTGGAGCACCGCGAGGGCGGCCGACAGGGCGATGATCCACGGCGTGCGGGCCTCGCCGGGGTGCCGGATCAGGAACCGGGCCAGCGACCCGCCGAGCAGCAGGAAGAACGCGGCGTGCATGAACAGGACGAGTCGGCGGACGTCGGGGTCGACGCCCGCGGGCCCGCCCCATTCCGCGTCCCGCGGAACGCTCCGGTGGTCCACCTCGTACCTCGCGTCATGTGTTGCCCGACCCTGCCCGACCTGCGCGGATTCCCCCATGGTGACCCGGACCGGCCACCCCCGCATCAACCGATCGGCTGACGGCGGCGTCGGCCGACCGGTGCGCCGCCTCCAGCCGGTACGTCGACCGTACGGGCCCGCAACCGCCGGGAGGATCGAGGTCGGAGCGAACGCCCGGACCACCGGGCACCCCAGGCCGCCGGGACCACCGGACGCCGGGGACGCCCGGAACCATCCCGGAACGACCGAGGAGCCACCATGAAGAAGATGTCCCCGCGTACCCGTGTCGTCACCGGAGCCGTGGCCGTCGCCGCCCTCGGGGCCGGCGCGTTCGGCGCGGTCTCCGCGAACGCCTCCGCCCCGGCGGCCGCCCCCGCCGCCGCCGTGAAGGCCGACACGGGCAACCGCAACCTCCAGCAGTCCACGCACCTCACCGTCGCCGCCGCCGCCAAGGCCGCGCAGGCGACGCTGGACGCGGCGGCCGAGGAGAACCAGCGCGTCTCCGTCGCGGTCGTCGACCGCAACGGCAACACCATCGTCACGCTGCGCGGCGACGGCGCGGGCCCGCAGTCGCCCGAGTCCGCGGTGAGGAAGGCGTTCACCGCCGTCTCCTGGAACGCCCCCACCTCCGAGCTGGTCAAGCGCCTGGCCCAGGCGCCCAATCTGAAGGACATCCCCGGCACCCTGTTCCTCGGGGGCGGCGTCCCGGTGCAGGTCAAGGGCGCGCCGGTCGCGGGCATCGGGGTGGCCGGCGCGCCCAGCGGCGACCTCGACGAGAAGTTCGCGCGGGCGGGCGCCGCCGCCCTCGCCCGGTGAGGTCACGCCCGGCGTGCGCCCGTGCGGTGAGGCCGGGATCCGTGTGGAGGCCGGGTCCCGTCCGGTGAGGCCGGGTCCCGTGCGGTGAGGTCGGGTCCCGTCCGGTGAGGCCGGGTCCCGTGCGGTGAGGTCGGGTCCCGTCCGGTGAGGCCGGGTCCCGTGCGGAGGCCGGGTCCCGTGCGCCGGCCCGCCGGGGGAGAACGTGTCGGGCACGCGCCCGTCGGCGGGATGCGTCCGGTGCACGCACGCCGGTGAGGACGCGCCGACGTGTGGGCACCCGGTGAGGACGCGCCGATGTGTGGGCACCCGGTGAGGGCGTGTCCTGCGGACCGGCCGGGTGAGAGCACCGGCGTACGGTCCCCGGTGGGGATGTGCCCGGCGTACGCCCGCCGGGGACGCCGCGTCCAGCGCCCGGCGTACGCCCGCCCTGCGCCCGCCCGCTCCCTGCGGGCAGATGCCCCGCCGCCGTGCGCTGAGCCGTACGGGGTGAGGAGCGGCCCTAAGATCGTCGCCGTGGAACATCCCCTTCCGGTTAGGGTCCGGCGGCGCGCCGCCCCCGCCCCGCTGCTCCTCGCCCTCGTCCTCGCCCTGGTCGGGGCGGGCTGCACGGGCGGCGTGGCGGGGACGCCGGGGGCGGCCGGGGCGCGCGATCCGTACTTTCCGGGGCTCGGCAACGGCGGGTACGACGTCACGCACTACGGCCTGCGGCTCGACGTCGAACCGGGTGCCGACCGGGTGCGCGGCACCGCGACGATCACCGCCCGCGCCACCCAGGACCTGAGCGCCTTCCACCTGGACCTGGTCGGACTCGATGTCGAGGGCGCCACCGTCGAGGGTCGGCCGGCCGCCGTGAACCGGGCGGGCAAGGAGATGACGCTGCGTCCGGCGGCCGAGGTGGAGGGGCGGTTGCGCGCCGGGCGCACGTTCACCACTGTCGTGCGCTACTCCGGTGCGCCGCGGACGATCACCGGTGCGGACGGAGAGGAGGAGGGGTGGCTGCGGACGGCGGACGGCGCGGTCGCCCTCGGTGAGCCGACCGGCTCCATGGCCTGGTTCCCCGGCAACCACCACCCCGGCGACAAGGCCGCGTACGACGTCGAGGTCACCGTCCCCGAGGGGCTGACGGCCGTCTCCAACGGCGAGTTGGTCGCACGCCGTACGGCGGAGGGCCGCACCGCCTTCCGGTGGCGGACCACCGAGCCGATGGCGAGCTACCTGGCGACCGTGGCCGTCGGGCGGTTCGAGACCCGGCAGTCGTCGACGCCGGAAGGCGTCAGGCTGTTCACCGCTGTGGACCCCGTATCGGCTGAGGACGGCGAGGCGGTGCTGCGCCGGATTCCGGAGGTGCTGGCATGGTCGGCGGCCCGCTTCGGCCCGTACCCCTTCCGGTCGGCGGGGGCGATCGTGGAGCGGACGGGCGATTCCTCGTACGCGCTGGAGACCCAGAACCGGCCCGTCCTCCCCGGCCCGCCCGACATCGGGCTCCTCGTGCACGAACTGGCCCACCAGTGGTTCGGGAACTCCGTCACCCCGGCCACCTGGCGGGACATGTGGCTGAACGAGGGCTTCGCGACCTACGCGGAGTGGCTCTGGGCCGCCGACCACGAGGGCGTACCGGTCCGGGAGAGCTTCGAGCGGGCGTACGCCTCCGAGGCGAACTGGGCGTTCCCGCCCGCCCGGCCACCCGCCGCCCGCGACCTCTCGGGCCCGCCGGTGTACGGGCGCGGGGCCATGGTCGTCCACCGCGTCCGGCTCGCCCTGGCCGACGACCGGGCGTTCTTCGCCCTGGTTCGGGGGTGGACGCGGGCCCACCGGCACGGCAACGCCTCGACCGGCGACTTCACCGCGTACGTGGAGAAGGAGAGCGGGCGGGACCTGACGGCGCTGTGGGACGCCTGGCTGTACGGCGCCGACCGACCGCCCCTGGACTGACCGCCTCTGGACTGTGACCGCCCCGGCTCCGGTCCCGCACCCGTGCTGCCGCACGCGAAGACCGGCCGCACACGCCGAGCGCCGACAGCCCCGCCGTACGCCGACGAGGCCCCTGCCCCCGCCGTACGCCGCCAAGGCCCTCCGCCCCCCGCCGTACGCCGCCAAGGCCCTCCGCCCCCCGCCGTACGCCGCCAAGGCCCACCGCGCCCCGCGCGCCCTCCGGGTCCACCGCGCGCGGAGCCCCCGGCCGCGGAGGGCGGCCGGGGGCTCCGGGTGGGACGGGGTGGGCTCGGGTCAGAGGTTGACGCCGAAGTCCTGCGCGATGCCGCGCAGGCCGGAGGCGTAACCCTGGCCGACCGCGCGGAACTTCCACTCGGCGCCGTTGCGGTACAGCTCGCCGAAGACCATGGCGGTCTCGGTGGCGGCGTCCTCGCTCAGGTCGTAGCGGGCGATCTCGGCGCCGCCGGCCTGGTTGAGGATGCGGATGAACGCGTTGCGGACCTGGCCGAAGTTCTGGCTGCGGGTCTCGGCGTCGTAGATGGAGACCGGGAAGACGATCTTGTCGACGTCGGCCGGCAGGCCCGCCAGGTTGACGTTGATCTGCTCGTCGTCGCCCTCGCCCTCGCCCGTGACGTTGTCACCGGTGTGGACGATGGTCTGGTCCGGCGTCGCCTTGTTGTTGAAGAAGACGAAGTGCTGGTCGGAGACGACCTTCCCGGCCACGTTGACCGCGATCGCCGAGGCGTCGAGGTCGAAGTCGGTGCCGGTGGTGGTGCGGACGTCCCAGCCGAGGCCGACCGTGACGGCGGTAAGGCCCGGTGCCTCCTTGGTGAGCGAGACGTTGCCGCCCTTGGACAGGCTTACTGCCATGGGAAGTCCCTTTCCTCGTCGTGTGCGGGCTTCGTGCCATCACGAAAGCTACCGTCACCCGTCCTAACGCAGGCAGCGGACCACGAGGTTCCTGGTCGCTTTACTTTCTTTGCCGGATTTCCCGGCGCGCGACGCGCCGGACCATCGGGAGGAAGCCCCGTCGTCGGCGGAAGCCCGTCAAAAGAAGGTGACGAACGGCGCGCGGGGGAGGGACCATGGGTGTCATGTCCGGGCCCTATGTCATCCGAGGTTCGGTCTCCCTGCCGGAGGCCGAGCTGATGTGGCGTTTCTCGCGCTCCTCCGGGCCCGGAGGCCAGCACGTCAACACCAGCGACTCCCAGGTGGAGCTGCGCTTCGACCTGGGGGCCGCCGACGCGCTCCCCGAGGTGTGGAAGGCGCGGGCGCTGGAGCGGCTCGCGGGCCGGATGGTGGGCGGGGTGGTCTCCGTACGGGCCTCGGAGCACCGCTCCCAGTGGCGCAACCGCGAGACGGCCGCCGTGCGGCTCGCCGCCCTCCTGGCCGAGGCCACCGCCCCGCCGCCCAAGCCCCGGATCAAGCGGAAGGTGCCGCGCGGGATCAACGAGCGCAGGCTGCGCGAGAAGAAGCAGCGCGGCGACACCAAGCGCGGCCGCTCCGGCCGCGACTGGTGACCCCCGGCCCGAGCGCCCGCGCCGGGCCCCGACCGCCCGCACCCCGCAGCCCGTACTCGCACCCCGCAGCCGCCCCGGCTCTCCGCAGCCGTACCGGCACCCGCAGCCGACCCGCACCCCGCAGCCGACCCGCACCCCGCGCCCCATCAGCCGTCGCCGAGCGGAACCCCAGCCGTTCCCCCGGCCCCCGGCCCCCGGCCCGCCGCACACCCCCCGCCATCACCCCAGATGCCGGTAGCGCCCCTTGAAGTACGTCAGCGGCTCGCCCTCCGGGCTCGGCAGCTCCGCCGTCAGCACGCGGCCGATCACCAGCGTGTGGTCCCCCGCCACCACGCGCTGCTCCGTACGGCACTCCAGCGTCGCCAGCGCCCCGCCGATCAGCGGCGCGCGGCTCGTGCCGCCGCGTACGTACGGGACGTCCTCGAACAGCAGCCGGTCGCTGATCCGGCCCTTCATGGCGAACCGCCCCGCGATGTGCCGCTGGCTCGCCGCCAGCACGGAGACCGCCCACAGGGGCTGCTCGGAGAGCAGGTCGTCCATGCGGGAGTCGTTGCGCAGGCTCACCATCACCAGGGGCGGGTCCAGGGAGACCGACATGAAGGCGGTCGCCGTCATGCCGACGTCCTCGCCCCGGCCGTGCTCGTCCAGGGGCGGCTCCTGGGCGGTGACCAGGACCACCCCGGCGGCCAGGCGGGCCAGGGCGGCGCGGAACTCGTCGTTGCTCACCCCCTCAGCATGGGGGACGGGCCGGGGACGCGGGGCGGGGGGAGTCGTGGGGAGCACACCCGCACGCTAACCGGGCGGGCCGGGCGGGCGCATCGGACCAGGGGACCAGGCCGGTCCTAGGACCCGTCGCCGGGCCCGCGACCGCCGGGGCGCCCCAGGGGCATCTCGCGTGACTTGGGTCACAGAGTCCATTTTCTGCTGACCCTGTGTACCGGGTGCACAGCTCACTGTGATTCAGTGGCCGTGACACTGCAACAAGTACGTCGATATGAAACCTGGAGTTGCTGTCGAGGTCTCGGGGAGTGCGAGCAATGGAGGCCGAGTCGGAGCCGTACGTCCGCCTGGCGACCATGCGGCGGCTGCATCAGGCCGTCGCTGATCTCAACACGGCGCGGAGCCTGGCGGACACCCTGCAGAGCGTGGCCGACGGCATCGTCACCGGGCTCGGGTACGAGCTGGGCTGCGTCAACCTCGTCCGGCCCGACGGGGACCTCGTCATCGCCGCCTTCGCGGGCAACGAGACCGCCGAGGCCCTGATCACCGGGCGCGTCGGCCCCCGCGCCTCCTGGGAGCGCCGGCTGTCCATGGGCGAGGACTGGGACGGGATCCGGTTCATCCCGCACACCGAGGGCTGGGTGCTGCTCGACGACGACGTGCCCCAGTGGCACACCGAGGGGCCCGAGCCCCGCTTCGAGGACGAGTGGCATCCGCTGGACCGGCTCTACGCCCCGATGCACGCCTCCGGCGGCGGGCAGGACCTCCTCGGCGTCCTCTCCGTGGACCGGCCGCGCAACGGGCGCCGCCCCGGCGCGTGGGGGCGCGAAGCGCTGCGGATGTACGCCTCCCAGGCCGCCATCGCGATCAGCAACGCCCGGCTGCGCGCCAACATGCAGCGCGCCCTGGTCCGCCTGGAGCGGGAGCAGCAGGCGCTGCGGGCCAGCGAGGAGTCCTTCCGCCAGGCCTTCGAGTACGCGCCCAGCGGCATGGCCGTCGCGGAGATGGGCGGCGACCAGCACGGCCGCCTGCTGCGCACCAACGACGCCCTGTGCCGGCTGCTGGGCCGCCCCGCCTCCATGCTGCGCCGCTACTCCTTCGCGGACCTGGTCCACCCCGAGGACATCGGCACCCTGCTGCGGACCTCCGCCGAGGGCGGCCGGGCCGAGCTGCGGCTGAGCCGCCGGGACGGCACGTACCTCTGGGTCTCGCTGCGCAACTCGGTGGTCGCGGACACCGCCGACGGACCGCGCTTCCTGCTCACCCACGTCGAGGACATCGAGGAGCGCAAGCGCCTCGAACTGAACCTCGCCCACCGCGCCTCCCACGACGCCCTGACCGGGCTGCCCAACAGCGCCGAGCTGAAGTCGCGGCTCAGCGACCGGATCTGCGAGCGCCCCTACTCCCCGGCCACCACCGCGATCGAGGCGCTGGACGCGGCGTACGGGGACGTCGAGTCGTCCCTGACCCACGGCAGCGCCCTGGACGCGTACGAGGGGGAGCAGATCCCCGGCGGCGGCCTCTACGACCACCACGTGCACGCGGTCGCCCCCGACCCGGAGCGCGACGACGGGACGAAGGGGCTCGCGGTCCTCTTCTGCGACCTGGACGGATTCAAGTCCATCAACGACCGCTTCGGGCACCACACCGGGGACGCCGTGCTCATCGAGGTCGCCCGGCGGCTGGGGGCCTGCGTGCGCGACGGCGACACCGTCGCCCGGCTCGGAGGTGACGAATTCGTCGTCCTCGCCGACGGCCTCGGCGCCGCGGACGCCGCTGACCTGGCCGTACGCTTGAGAAATGCCATCATTCCGCCCATCAGGGTCGATGGCCGGGCCGTCCGGGTCGGCGCCAGCTTCGGCATCGGGTGGGCCGAGTGCGGCATGACGGTGGAAGAGGTGCTGCGCTCCGCGGACCAGCGGATGTACGTGGAGAAGCGGTCCCGTTCGAAGGTTCACCGCAGAGCCGGTTGACGTTCACGGCCGGTTCCTCCGGCACGCCGTGCCCGTTCTTCGGGGCCTCCCGAGGGGGGTGAGCGCAATTCGGGCTCTGCTCCGTTCGAGGTAGGCTCGGCCGGTCGGCGACGGCTGGCGACATGGTGAGGAGTGACCCAGGGATGACGGCCGGGAACAACGGCGCGAGCAAGCCCGAGGACGACGATCCGTTCGGCTACCTGTACGCGGACGGACAGGCGGCGGGCGCGCAGCCGCCAGGTCAGGGCGGCTACGGCTATCCGGGTCCCGCCCCCCAGCCGGGCGTGCCCAGAACGTCGTACAACCAGGTGCGGGCCGTGGGCGAGCGCCAGTACGGGCAGCAGGCCGCCCCGCAGCAGGGGGGGTACGGCTACCCGCCCCAGCAGGGCGGCTACGGCTACCCCCCGCAGCAGCACGGCCGGCCCACCGCGCAGTACGCCGCCCCCGAGACGTACCCCGGCGGCGCGCCCTCCGCGCACGCCCCGGCGCAGGGCGGCCACGGCGCCCCCGGTCGCGGTGGACCGAATACCAAGGCGCTGCTGATCGCGGCGGTCGCCGTGGTCGCGGTGGTCCTCATAGGCATCGGCGCCGCGCTGCTCACGGGCGAGGACGGCGACAAGGGCGACAAGAAGAACGAGGCAGCCTCCACGCAGGGCCCGTCCGACGAGGTCCAGGAGACCGAGAAGCCGGAGAAGAAGCCCGAGAAGACCCCGAAGCCGGTCGAGCTGCCGAAGCAGGACGCGGCGACGCTGACCCTGGGCGGCACGGCCTCCCTGGACAACTCGGTCGCGGGCGCCAAGGGCGCGAACGGCAACTACATCAACCTCAACGAGGTCGGCCGGTCCGCCACCTGGACGGTCGAGGTCCCCGAGGCCGGCGCGTACACCCTGTACGTGACGTACGGCGTGCCCGGCAAGGACGCGAAGACGACCCTGACGGTCAACGCGCAGGCGCCCCGCTCCATCAACATGAAGAACTTCGCGCAGGCCCCCGAGGGCGACCTGTCGAAGGGCTGGACGAACACGTTCGCCTACGTCCAGCTCGACAAGGGCTCGAACACGCTCAAGCTCTCGTGCGAGACGGGCGACGCGTGCGACGCCAACCTCGACCAGTTGGAGCTGAAGGCCGGACACATCCGGTAGGCGCGAGCGCTCGCATCCGTCCGGCAGGCGCAGAAGGCAAGCACGGCAGACAGGACGCACCCGGCGGGCACGGCTCCCCGGACACGTCCGGCGAGCACGGTCCCCGGACACGTTCGGCAGGCGCGCGCCTCCGGGCACATGCGCCGGGCGCACGCCCGCCTCCGGACGCGACCGACGGCCGTGATCCGTAGGACCTACGCCCTGACCACCGCCCCGGTGGTCAGGGCGTAGGCGTGCACGGCTCCACGACGACGCGCGGCAGCAGCTCCGCGTAGGCCGCCGCGTCGAACGCGCCGGCCGCCGGGGCGAGCACCGTCGCCGCGGCCAGGGCCGCCGCGCGCGCCAGCCGGTCCGGCCAGTCCGCCCCCTCGACCAGCGCGGACAGCAGCCCCGCCACCGCCGCGTCGCCCGCGCCGGTCGGGTTGCCGCGCACGGCGGCGGGCGGGGCGGCCCGCCAGAGGCCCCGGGGGGTGACGGCGAGCAGGCCCTGGGGCCCCAGGGACGCGACCACGGCGTGGGCCCCCCGGCGGCGGGCGTCCCCGGCGGCGGGCAGCGGCTCGCGGTAGCCGGTCAGCCGGGCCAGTTCCTCCGCGTTCGGCTTGACCAGGTCGGGGCGGGCGGCGATGCCCCGGCGCAGCGGTTCGCCGGCGGTGTCCAGCAGGACGGGGACGGCGGCGGCGCGGGCGGTGCGGACGAGTTCCGCGTACGCGCCGACGTGGATGCCGGGCGGCAGGCCGCCGCAGAGGGCGACCGCGTCGGCGGAGGCGAGGAGGTCCTCGTAGGTGCGCAGGAAGGCGGCCCACTCGGCGGGGCTCACCTGCGGTCCGGGCTCGTCGAGCCGGGTGGCGCCGCCGGTGGACCGGTCGGTGACCGTCAGGGTCCGGCGGGTGTTCCCGGCGACGGGCACCAGGGCGTCGCGCGGCGGCAGCGGGGCGAGCAGGGAGCGCAGGACGTCGCCGGTGGGGCCGCCGGCGAAGCCGGTGACGACGCTCTCGTGGCCGAGCGCGGCGAGGATCCGTGCGACGCCGAGGCCCGCGCCGCCGGGGCGTTCGGCCACCTCGCCGACCCGGTGCGTGGTGTGGGGGACGAGCGCGTCGACGGTGTGGGCCACGTCGAGCGCCGCGTTCAGCGTGACGGTCAGGATCACCTGTGCCGTCCCTCCCTCGGTCCGTGGCTCCCACGGCCCGCACCCGTGTGCGGCGCGCAGGTGATCATGCCAAAGGAGGGGCGGCCGACCCCGTACCGGGGGTCGGCCGCCGCCCCGCCACGCGGGAGGGGTCCGGGCGCGGACGCCCGGCGGGTCAGGCCGTCTTGGGCTCGACGATCCACTCGCCCCGGCGCATGACGCCCTTGAGGACGAAGTCCTCGTCGAGCACGACCAGGTCGGCGTCCTTGCCGGGTTCCAGCGAACCGACCCGGTCGTCCACGCCGAGCAGCCGGGCGGGGTTGGCGGAGATGGAGCGGACGACGTCCTCGACGGGAATCCGGTCGACGGTGACGGCCCGCCGGAAGGCGGTGTCCAGGGTGAGGGTGGAGCCGGCGATGGAGCCGCCCTCCACCAGCCGGGCGACCCCGTCGCGGACCTCGACCGCGAGCGGGCCGAGCTGGTACTCCCCGTCGCCGAAGCCGGCGGCGTCCATCGCGTCGGTGATCAGCGCGACCCGGTCGGCGCCCTTGTGGCGGTAGGCCATCTCCAGGACGGCCGGGTGCAGGTGCGTGCCGTCGTTGATCAGCTCGACGGTGATCCGGTCGTCCTCCAGGAGGGCGGCGATCGGACCGGGCTCGCGGTGGGCGAGCGGGGGCATGGCGTTGAACAGGTGGGTGGCGACGGTCGCGCCCGCGTCGATCGCCAGGACGGTCTGGTCGTACGTCGCGTCGGTGTGGCCGATCGCGGCGATGACCCCGCGCTCGGCGAGCAGCCGTACGGAGTCCAGGCCGCCGGGCAGCTCGGTGGCGAGGGTGACCATGCGGGCGGCGCCGCGCGCCGCGTCCACCAGCCTGCCGACCTCGGCCGGGTCGGGGTAGCGCAGAAGCTGCTCGCTGTGGGCGCCCTTGCGGCACGGCGAGATGAACGGGCCCTCGAAGTGGATGCCGGTCAGGTCGCCCTGTTCGACCAGCTCGGAGAGGATGCCGGCGCGTTCGGCGAGGAAGTCCATCTCGCCGGTGACCATGGAGGCGACCAGGGTGGTGGTGCCGTGCTCGCGGTGCGTGCGGATGCCGGTGAGGACCTCGTCGACGGTGCCGGAGGTGAAGGAGGCCCCGCCGCCGCCGTGGTTGTGCATGTCCACGAAGCCGGGGACCACCCAGTGGCCGGTGAGGTCCACGATCCGGGCGCCCTCCGGCGCGTCGGCCGCGATCCGGGCGCCCTCGACGGTCACCCGGCCGTCCTCGACGGTGCCGGTGGGCAGCACCACCCGTCCGCCCGCGAGAACGGTGCTGTCTGCTGCGCGTCCGGCCATCAGGCGGAAACCTCCGTGGAGAGTAGATCCCAGGCGAGCAGCCCTGCGCCCAGGCATCCGGCGGTGTCCCCGAGGGCCGCCGGGACGATGTGGGGCAGCTTCTGGAACGTGACGCGTTCCTCGACGGCCGCACGCAGTGGTGTGAACAAGGTTTCCCCGGCCTCGGCGAGCCCGCCACCGATGATGAGCGTGCGGGGGTCCAGCAGGGTGAGCGCGGTGACGAGCCCGGCGGCGAGCGCGTCGACCGCGTCCGCCCAGACCCGGACGGCCGCCGGGTCGCCCGCCTCGACGGCCTTCGCGCAGTCCGCGGCGTCCGTGTCGGGGATGCCGGAGGCGGCGGCCCAGGCCCGTGTCACGGCGGCGGCGGAGGCCAGGGTCTCCAGGCAGCCGCGCTGGCCGCAGCCGCACTCCGGCCCGTCCCAGCGGACCACGATGTGCCCGATCTCACCCGCGTACCCGTGGGCGCCCGCCTCGATGGTCCCCCCGATGCCGATGGCCCCGGCGATGCCGGTGCCCAGCGGGACGAAGAGGAAGCGGTCCGCTCCCCGCCCGGCCCCGATGCGGCCCTCGGCGAGCCCGCCGGTGCGGACGTCGTGGCCGAGGGCGACCGGGATGTCGCCGAGGCGGCCGCGCAGGAGGGCCCGGAGCGGTACGTCGTGCCAGCCCAGGTTGGCGGCGTACACCGCGGTCCCCGTCTCGGCGTCGACGATGCCGGGCACGGCGACCCCGGCCGCGACGGCGCTCTCGCCGAAGTGCTCCTCGCCGTGGCGGCGCAGATCCGCCGCGAACGCGAGGATCGACTCGACGACCGCGTCGGGGCCGCGCTCGCGGCCGGTGGCCCGCCGCGCCTCGTGGAGCAGCGTGCCGTCGGCCCCGACCAGCGCGGCCTTCATTGCGGTGCCGCCCACATCGAGGGCGATGACATGTCTCACGGGAGACAGTTTCGCCCGCCGACCCCCAAAAGGTCTAGTCCACTAGCGCGGTTTGTTGCGCATCCATACAAAATGATGGGCGCAGTGGACCGTGCCGCTTACCTCCCGAGAAGGGAGGGAATCGACACCCCGCCCCGAGGGGAAACGGGGATAAAGGTCTGGACCAACATACGGTGCGGAGCCCCTGACTACCAGGGCGCGTACGCCAGTTGTCACCGCCGGGGCGCGTGTGCGTTGCCGAAGCGATACTCCAGTGGTGTAGACCGCCGGTTCGCCAATGGGGGAAAATCGTCGTTCATCCGGACGATGTCGGGGCAGGGTGGCGCGGTCACGACGAGGACGGCCGCACGAGCACGCCGGACACGCCGACCAGGGCAGAGACGATCAACGAGGATGGGCGAGGCTGTGCAGCGGCGTTTGACGAGTCTGACCGCGGCGGTGGCCGCGCTGGCGATGGCAGTGACCTTGTCGGGCTGCGGCGGTGACAGCGGCTCGGGCGGTGTGACCCTGAAGCTGGTCGCCGCCGACTACGGCACGGGGCCGTCCAACACCTCCGAGAAGTACTGGAGCCGGGTCGCGGCCGCCTTCGAGAAGGAGCACCCCGGCATCAAGGTCGACGTCAGCGTCTACGCCTGGAAGGACGTCGACCGCGAGGTCGCCGAGATGGTCGAGGCCGGCAAGGCCCCGGACGTCGCCCAGATCGGCGCGTACGCGAACTACGCCAAGGACGGCAAGCTCTACACCGCCGACGAGACCCTCGCCATCCGCACCACGGCGAACTTCCTGCCGTCGCTGACCGACGCGGGCAAGATCGACGGCACGCTGTACGGGCTCCCCTTCGTCGCCAGCACCCGGCTGCTGTTCTACAACGAGAAGCTCTTCGACCGGGCGGGCCTGGAGGCCCCCGAGACCTGGGGCGACATCCTGGCCGCCGCCACCGCGCTGAAGGCCAAGGGCGTCGCCTACCCCTTCGCCCTGCCGCTCGGCCAGGAGGAGGCGCAGGCCGAGACCCTGATGTGGCTGCTCAGCGGGGGCGGCGGCTACACCGACGAGGTCGGCGCGTACGACATCGACTCGGCGGCCAACGTCGCCACGCTGCGCTGGCTGCGGGACAACCTGGTCGGCAAGGGCCTGACCGGCCCCGTCCCCCCGGACCGACTCGACCGGGAGAAGGCGTTCGCGGCGTTCACCGAGGGCGAGGTCGGGATGCTCAACGGCCACCCCACGCTGATGAACAAGGCCGAGGCCGAGGGCGTCAAGGTCGGCATGGTGCCGCTGCCCGGCGTCGACGGGCCGACCAAGGGCTCGATGGGCGTCGCCGACTGGATGATGGGCTTCAAGCAGAACGGCCACCGCAAGGAGATCGGCACGTTCCTCGACTTCGTCTACTCGGACCGGAACGTGCTCGACTTCGCCGAGGAGTACACCATGCTGCCGGTCACCGGCAGCGCCTCCGCCGCGATGGAGGCGGACGAGAAGCACCGCAAGATGCGCAAGTTCCTGGCGGCCCTGCCGAACTCGACGCTGCCGCCGTTCGGCAAGACGTCGTGGGCCGCCGTGAGCGACGCGATCAAGAAGAACATCGGCGGGGCGGTCGCGCCGGGCAGCAACCCGGAGAGCGTGCTCGGCGGGATATCCGCCGAGGCGACGCGGGCGGAGGCGGCGGAGTAGCGGTCGGGGGGCGGGCCGGAGGCGGCGGAGCGGCGGTCGCGGGGCGGGCGGCCGGGCGGCGCACCCCGGATGCGGTGTCGGGGGCGGGCGTTAGGTTGGTTGACATGACCGCCCCCGACCCCGGAGCAGCATCCGACCCCGCCCCCGACGCCGAACCGGCGCCCGAGCCCGGCCCCGAGCCCGCCCCGGACCCGGCCGAGCTGTCCGAGCGGGACCGGGCGCTGCTGGCCCTGGAGCGGCGGCCCTGGTCGGGGCCGGGCGCGAAGGAGCGGGCGATCCGCGAGGAGCTGGGGATCTCGCCGGTCCGCTACTACCAACTGCTGAACGCGCTGATCGAGGACGAGCGGGCGCTGCGGGAGGACCCGGTCACGGTCAACCGGCTGCGCAGAGTGCGCGCGGCGAAGCGCGACCGCCGCTGAACGGGGCGGCTGACGGCTCCGGGCCTGCGGCGACGAGCCTGGGGCTCCGGCCCCGCCTCCTGGCCCCGGCTTCCCGCCCCGGCTTCCCGCGGCGGTCGTGGCGGTCCGGGCGCCCTCGGAGGCTGCACGCGAGCCGGCCTCCAGGCCCTGGTCTCCCGGCCTCTCGGCCCCTCCGGCGATGATCGCCGCCGAACCGGACCCGACCGCCCGACCTCGGCCCCCGGCCCAGGCCCGACCTGAGCCCCCAGCGAAGGGCCTCTGCGCCCGCCTCCGGCGGTGGCCGCGACGGTCCCGGCGGCCCCGGTGGCGGTACGGGGGCGGAGGCCCGGCCCCGCCCCTCGCGGGCGGCCACCCGATAAGCTCGGCGCATGGCCAGTCACCCGGAAACTCTGCCGAACCCGGCCACCCCCGCCGGCCGCGAGGGGCTGAAGGCCCTGCTGGACCGGCCCGACCGCGCGGTGATCGCGCTCGACTTCGACGGCACCCTCGCCGACATCGTCCCGGACCCCGAGCAGGCCCGCGCCCATGCCGGCGCGGTGACCGCGCTCGCCGCGCTCGCCCCGAAGGTCGCCGCCGTAGCCGTGATCACCGGCCGCCCCGCCGAGGTCGCCGTGCGCAACGGGGGCTTCGCGGGGGTCCCCGGTCTGGAGGGCCTCGTCGTCCTCGGCCACTACGGCGCCGAGCGCTGGGACGCCGGGACCGGCACCGTCAGCGCCCCCGCCCCGCATCCGGGCGTCGACGCCGTACGGGCCGAACTCCCCGGCGTACTGGAGGAGTTCGGCGTCTCCCACGGGGCGTGGGTGGAGGACAAGGGGCGGGCCGTCGCCGTCCACACCCGGCGCGCCGACGACCCGCAGGCGGCGTTCGAGACGCTGCGCGGGCCGCTGGACGCCCTGGCCGCCGCGCACGGGCTGATCGTCGAACCGGGCCGCTTGGTCCTGGAGTTGCGTCCGCCCGGCGTGGACAAGGGCGTCGCGCTCAAGACGTTCGTACGGGAGCGGGACGCCCGGTCCGTTCTGTACGCGGGCGACGACCTCGGGGACCTCGCCGCGTTCGCCGCGGTGGAGGAGCTGCGGACGGCGTCCCCGGACGGCGTCCCCGGCCTGCTGGTGTGCAGCGGCAGCACCGAGGTGCCCGAGCTGGCCGAACGCGCCGACCTGGCGGTCCCCGGCCCGGCCGCGGTCGTCGCCCTCCTGGCGGCGCTGGCCGACCGGATGTGACCGAGATATGCCCCTGACCGACCGGGTGTGACCGGTCGGATGACGGCAAACAGCCCCGGCCCCCCGGAGTGCGCGGGGGGCCGGGGCTGTTCCGTCCGGCCGGACTCAGTCCTTGCGCAGCGCGTCGAGCTGGTCCAGGAACCACTGCTGCGGGGGCAGGGCGGTCGCCGCCTCGGCCAGGCGCTCGGAGCGCCGGGAGCGTTCGTCCGCGCTCATCGTCAGCGCCTCGTGCAGGGCCTCGGCCGTGCCCGTCACGTCGTACGGGTTCACGACGATCGCGTCCTCGCCCAGCTCCTCGTAGGCCCCCGCCTCCCGTGACAGGACCAGCGCGCAGCCCTCGTCCGAGACGACGGGGACCTCCTTGGCGACCAGGTTCATGCCGTCGCGGATCGGGTTGACCAGGGCCACGTCCGCCAGCCGGTACGCGGCCAGCGAGCGGGCGAAGTCGTCGTTGACGTGGAGCACCACGGGCGTCCAGCTCTCCGTGCCGTACTCCCCGTTGATCTCGGTGGCCAGGCTCTGCACCGCCGCCGTGTAGTCCCGGTAGACGGGGAGGTCCTGGCGGGAGGGGTAGGCGAAGGCCACGTGGACGACGCGTTCGCGCCACTCGGGGTGGGTCTCCAGGAGCGTCCGGTACGCGTGCAGGCCGCGCACGATGTTCTTGGACAGCTCGGTGCGGTCCACCCGGACGATGGTCTTGCGGCCCTCGCCCACCTGCTCCCGCAGCGCCGCCATCCGCTCGTCGACGTCCGCCTCGTGCGAGCGCCGCCGCAGGAAGTCGGCGTCCGCGCCGAGTCCGTGCACGCCGATGCGGGTGCGGCCGGTCCCGCCCAGGATCTCCGTGCAGCAGTTGATGAACGCGTCCGCCCAGCGGCGGGTCAGGAACGCCGCCCGGTCCGCCCCGAGGATGCCGCGCAGCACCTGCTCGCCGATGTCGTCGGGAAGCAGCCGGAAGTAGTCGACGGGAGCCCACGGGGTGTGCGAGAAGTGGCCGATCCGCAGGTCGGGGCGGAGCTCGCGGAGCATTCCGGGCACCAGGGTCAGGTGGTAGTCCTGCACCAGGACCGCCGCTCCGGGGCCCGCCTCCTCGGCCAGCGCCTGCGCGAAGGCCCGGTTGTACGCCTCGTACGAGGCCCACTGCCGCCGGAACTCCGCGTCGAAGACCGGCTCCACCGGGGTCTGGTAGAGCAGGTGGTGGACGAACCACAGCACGGAGTTCGCGATGCCGTTGTAGGCGTCGGCGTGCACCTCCGCGTCGATGTCGAGCATCCGGACGCCCGGCTCCCCGACCCCGCGCCGCACCGCCTCGCGGTCCCCGTCCCCGAGGGCCGCGCAGACCCACAGCTTGTCGTCGACGGCGCTCAGACCCGAGACGAGTCCGCCGCCGCCGCGCTTGGCGTCGAGCGAACCGTCCTCACCGAGCGTGTACGAGACCGGGCCGCGGTTGGACGCGACCAGGACCTGGGCGGTGGCGGGGGCTGCGGGTTCGGCGAGCTCAGAGACCATGTAGCGGAACCTAGCCCGTAAGGGAAGCCGTCAAACGCGATTACCTGCGGCGGAAGCCACCGCCCGCGCCGCCGTGCCGGTCCGGGGCGGCGTTCCCGCCCGCGCCGGGTCCCGCCCGCGACGCCGTGCTCGTCCGCGTCAGCGTTCTGCCCGCGCCGGTCCCGCCTGCGGCGTACGCCCGATCGTGCCGCGCCCCCGCCCGTACGCGGCGCGCCACCCGCGCCTCCGCCCGTACGCGGCGCACGCCGACCGCCCCCGACCGCCCCGCCTCACGCCGCGTGTCGCTCCGCGTACTCCGCCATCTCCCGCATCGGGGGCCGCTCCTCGGTGTCCACCGCGTGGGTGCGCGGGACGAAGCCGCTCTCCTCCCGCTCGAACTGCGTCAGCACCGGCCGCACCAGGTGGCCCCGCGAGAGCCGCACCTGGGCGGTGCGGTAGATCGTCGCCGCCATCCGGCCCAGCGCCCGGCCGTCCTGGTGGCGGTGTCTGCGTACGCCGACGTCCACCTGGCCCAGCGCGTCCAGGCCCACGGTGTGCAGCGCGTCCACCAGGAGCCCCAGCTCCACCCCGTAACCGACCGGGAACGGCAGCCGCTCCAGCAGCGAGCGGCGCACCGCGTACTCGCCGCCCAGCGGCTGGACGAAACCGGCCAGCAGCGGCCAGTGCAGGTTGATCAGCGGACGCGCCACCAGCTCGGTGACCCGGCCGCCCTGGCCCGCGCTGTCGCCGAGCGGGCGGTCGTACATCGCCTTGACGAACTGGACGCCGGGGTCCGTGATGAGCGGACCCACCGTGCCGGAGACGAAGTCCGACGAGAAGTCCAGCAGGTCGGCGTCGACGAAGCAGACGATCTCCCCGCTGGTCACCAGGAGCGAGCGCCACAGGACCTCGCCCTTGCCGGGCACGGCCGGTATGCGGGGCAGGATCGCGTCCCGGTGGACCACCCGTGCGCCCGCCGCCCGCGCGACGGCGGCCGTGGCGTCGGTGGAACCGGAGTCGATCACCACGAGCTCGTCCACGAGGCGGACCTTCTCCATCAGTTCGCGCCGGATCGTCGCCACGATCGCGCCGACCGTCGCCTCCTCGTTCAGCGCGGGCAGCACCACGCTCACCGACGCACGCCGGGGATCGGCGTCCCGGACGTCGGCGAGCAGCGCGGGCGGGCGGTCTGCGGACGACCAGGAACGCCTGGTCAACCAGCGTTCCACCTCTTCGAGCACGGTCTGAACTCCCTGTGTGTGATCCATCTCGCCGTACGGACGACTATCTCAACGGCCCAGTGCTTCGGTTACAGTCTTGAACAACGCGGATCACCCTCGCATGTCGGGGTCGGACCGCCCACAAACGCCGGGATCGAAGATCCCGTGCCACACAGCTCATCCAGAGGGACTGAGGGAACGGCCCGTTGAAGTCCCGGCAACCCTCCTGCCGACCGCGAGGTCACGGTGGGGAAGGTGCCAATTCCGTCTCGCGGCGAAACGCGTCGTGAGGAAGATGAGGAGAGAGGGCCTCCGCCATCATGGCTGTTCAGACAGTTGAAGGTCAGACCATCACGTCCCCGGATCTGGGACCCGCCGCCGCGCTTTCCTGCCGCGAGTGCAAAGAACGCTTCGAACTCGGCCCGATCTTCGCCTGCGCCTCCTGTTTCGGCCCGCTGGAAGTGGCGTACGACCTGCCCACCGGCTCCCCGGAGGAGTTGCGCCGGCGCATCGAGGCCGGCCCGGACAACATCTGGCGCTACGCCCCGCTCCTGCCCGTCCCGGCGGACGTCGCGGAGAAGCCCAACCTCAACCCCGGTTTCACCAAGCTGGTCAAGGCCGACAACCTCGCCCGTGAACTCGGCGTCACCGGCGGCCTGTACGTGAAGGACGACTCCGGCAACCCGACGCACTCCTTCAAGGACCGCGTCGTCGCTATCGCCGTCGAGGCCGCCCGCGCCTTCGGTTTCACCACCCTGTCCTGCTCCTCCACGGGCAACCTGGCCGGGGCCGTCGGCGCCGCCGCCGCCCGCGCCGGACTGCGCTCCTGCGTGTTCATCCCGCACGACCTGGAGCAGGGCAAGGTCGTCATGGCCGCCGTGTACGGCGGTGAACTGGTCGGCATCGAGGGCAACTACGACGACGTCAACCGCTTCTGCTCCGAGCTGATCGGCGACCCGCTCGGCGAGGGCTGGGGCTTCGTCAACGTCAACCTCCGGCCGTACTACGGCGAGGGCTCCAAGACCCTGGCGTACGAGATCTGCGAGCAGCTCGGCTGGCGGCTGCCGGACCAGATCGTCGTCCCGATCGCGTCCGGCTCCCAGTTGACGAAGATCGACAAGGGGTTCCAGGAGCTGATCAAGCTGGGCCTGGTCGAGGACCGGCCGTACAGGATCTTCGGCGCCCAGGCCGAGGGCTGCTCCCCGGTCTCCGCCGCCTTCAAGGCCGGTCACGACGTGGTGCGCCCGCAGAAGCCGAACACCATCGCCAAGTCCCTGGCCATCGGCAACCCGGCGGACGGCCCGTACGTCCTCGACATCGCCCGCCGCACCGGCGGCGCGGTGGACGACGTGACCGACGAGCAGGTCGTCGACGCGATCAAGCTGCTGGCGCGCACCGAGGGCATCTTCGGCGAGACGGCGGGCGGGGTGACGGTCGGCGTCACCAAGAAGCTGATCGAGGCCGGCGTGATCGACCCGACGCTCACCACCGTCGTGCTGAACACCGGTGACGGCCTCAAGACGCTCGACGCGGTCTCCGCGACCTCGCAGGCCACGGCGACCATCAAGCCGAGCCTGGAAGCGTTCCGCAGCGCGGGCCTCGCCTCCGCCTGACCACCCCAGACCGCAGGAAGAAGGGCACCAGCATGAGCGTCAAGGTCCGCATCCCCACCATCCTCCGTACGTACACGGGTGGGCAGGCCGAGGTCACCGCCGAGGGCGCGAAGCTCTCCGAGGTCATCGAGTCCCTGGAGAAGGACCACCCCGGCATCGCCGCCCGCGTCCTCGACGACCAGGGCAAGCTGCGCCGCTTCGTCAACGTGTACGTCAACGACGACGACGTGCGCTTCGAGGGCGGCCTGGAGACGGCCACGCCGGACGGCGCGGGCATCTCGATCATCCCCGCCGTCGCCGGCGGCTGCTGACGCGCTACGGGCTGCTGACGCGCTACGGGGGGTGCCGCACGGCGGCCCGCGCACCCCAGCCTTCCCATCGCGCCCGCGCGTGAACCGGACCGGCCCCGCGTGAGCCGTGGCGCCCCCGCGTACGCCGGGTCGCCGCCCGGCGCGCGTCGCGGCCGTTCCCTCCGTACGAGAAATCGCCCCCTCCGCACCAGAAGCGGAGGGGGCGATTCTGCATGGTTGAGCGCGGTACAGTTGGGGAAGCCCCCTCCGCTGCTCGTGCCGCCCGCATATGAGAATGCGCCCGGCTCCGTCGAGAAGTAGCCAAAGTGCATCCCCCTCTTGAGGCATAAGTGGCCTTTGTCTGGCCCGACTTGCCCGCAAATCTTGGTAAACACGCATTTTCGGGTGTTCGGTCGCGCCCAGAATTCTCGTCCGATTGACCTGTTGCAGAGGGCAGTTGGGCAGATACATTCGGCCGCGGTCGACGCGCTACAGCGCCACGCACCCTCTCCTGTCGGAGGGTGGGATGCGACCCAGGGTCCGCGAAGTGCGGTCCTGTGCAAGGGCCAGTAATAGGGGAGTTAGGCATGGCTCAGGGCACCGTCAAGTGGTTCAACGCGGAGAAGGGGTACGGCTTCATCGCGGTCGACGGTGGTGCGGATGTTTTCGTCCACTACAGCGCGATCCAGATGGACGGGTACCGCACCCTCGAAGAGGGTCAGCGAGTTGAATTCGAGATCTCGCAGGGCCAGAAGGGGCCCCAGGCCGACATGGTCAAGCTCGCCGTCGGCTGAGCCGGCGCGGTCGTCCGACGACACTACTCACGCGGCGAGGGCCCGACCCCGGATTCCGGGGCCGGGCCCTCGCCGCGTACTCCGGGCCGCCGGGGCCTGCCCGCGCCCCGTCTCTGGGCCGGGCCGTCGACCGGGCCGCCGGGGCCCCTGTCGCCGGGGGCCCGCACCCCGCCTCTGTGCGGGCCGTCACGCTCGCCCCGCGCCTGCTCCGGGCCATCCCGCGCCCCTGCGCCCGCTCCGGGGCATCCCGTGCCCGCCTCGCCCTGCGCCTGCTCCGGGCCATCCCGCGCTCCTGCTCCTGCTCCGGGGCATCCCATGCCCGCCTCGCCCTGCCCTCGCCCCGCGCCCGCCACGCCTCGCCCCGCACCCCGTGCGCGCCCCGCGTCCCCTGTTCGCCCCTTCCGCAGGTCAAGCGCGCCCACTGCCCCCCGCAGGCGGCGGGGGCGCCCCGGCCGGTGGCGGGGCCGCCCCGCGAGTGCCCGCATCGACGCCGTAGCCGCACGCCCGGACCGGGCCCCGGCGGGTGGCTGGAGAGGGTCGCCGCGACCGCCGAGGCGCTTGCACTCTCAGGGGTCGAGTGCTAATCATTGGCGTTAGCACTCTCCAGGTGAGAGTGACAGAACTTGGACCGGGCCGGTGAGGCCCGCAGGTGCGGTGGAGCAAGGGACCGCCGCACGCGCAGGCCGTCCGTCGCGGGCGCCACTCGGTCCGGAGAAATCCACCCCTGTCCGGGAGGACCACTTCACATGGCCAAGATCATCGCGTTCGACGAGGAGGCACGGCGCGGTCTCGAGCGCGGGATGAACCAGCTCGCCGACGCCGTCAAGGTCACCCTCGGCCCCAAGGGCCGTAACGTCGTCCTCGAGAAGAAGTGGGGCGCGCCCACGATCACCAACGATGGTGTTTCCATCGCCAAGGAGATCGAGCTCGAGGACCCGTACGAGAAGATCGGTGCGGAGCTGGTCAAGGAGGTCGCCAAGAAGACGGACGACGTCGCCGGCGACGGTACGACCACCGCCACCGTTCTGGCCCAGGCTCTCGTCCGCGAGGGTCTGCGCAACGTCGCCGCGGGCGCCAACCCGATGGCGCTCAAGCGGGGCATCGAGAAGGCCGTCGAGGCCGTCTCCGCCGCCCTGCTGGAGCAGGCCAAGGACGTGGAGACCAAGGAGCAGATCGCTTCGACCGCCTCCATCTCCGCCGCCGACACCGAGATCGGCGCCAAGATCGCCGAGGCGATGGACAAGGTCGGCAAGGAAGGCGTCATCACCGTCGAGGAGTCCCAGACCTTCGGTCTGGAGCTGGAGCTCACCGAGGGTATGCGCTTCGACAAGGGCTACATCTCGGCGTACTTCGCCACCGACATGGAGCGTATGGAGGCGTCCCTCGACGACCCGTACATCCTGATCGTCAACTCCAAGGTCGCCAGCGTCAAGGACCTGATCCCGCTGCTGGAGAAGGTCATGCAGTCGGGCAAGCCCCTGCTGATCATCGCCGAGGACGTCGAGGGCGAGGCGCTCTCCACCCTGGTCGTCAACAAGATCAAGGGCACGTTCAAGTCCGTCGCCGTCAAGGCTCCGGGCTTCGGCGACCGCCGCAAGGCCATGCTCGCGGACATCGCCATCCTCACCGGTGGCACCGTGATCTCCGAGGAGGTCGGTCTCAAGCTGGAGAACGCCGGCCTGGACCTGCTCGGCCGCGCCCGCAAGGTCGTCATCACCAAGGACGAGACGACGATCGTCGACGGCGCCGGTGACAGCGACCAGGTCCAGGGTCGCGTCAACCAGATCCGTGCCGAGATCGAGAACTCCGACTCGGACTACGACCGCGAGAAGCTCCAGGAGCGTCTGGCGAAGCTGGCCGGCGGCGTGGCCGTCATCAAGGCCGGCGCCGCCACCGAGGTGGAGCTCAAGGAGCGCAAGCACCGCATCGAGGACGCGGTGCGCAACGCCAAGGCCGCCGTCGAGGAGGGCATCGTCGCCGGTGGTGGCGTGGCTCTGCTCCAGGCCTCGGCCGTCTTCGACAAGCTCGACCTCACGGGCGACGAGGCGACCGGCGCCAACGCCGTGAAGCTCGCGCTGGAGGCCCCGCTCAAGCAGATCGCCGTCAACGGCGGCCTTGAGGGCGGCGTCATCGTGGAGAAGGTCCGCAACCTGCCGATCGGCCACGGCCTCAACGCCGCGACCGGCGAGTACGTCGACATGATCGCCGAGGGCATCATCGACCCGGCGAAGGTCACGCGCTCCGCTCTGCAGAACGCCGCGTCCATCGCCGCGCTCTTCCTCACCACCGAGGCCGTCATCGCCGACAAGCCCGAGAAGGCCGGCGCGGCCGCTCCGGGCGGTATGCCGGGCGGTGACATGGACTTCTGATCGTCCGCAGGGGCTCCGGCCCCCGGTCGATCGTCGTTCACCGTACGTCCCGCAGGGGCGGCACCTCCTTCAGGGGAGGCGCCGCCCCTGCGGCGTTGGGGACGGTCCGCCTGCCCCCGGTCCGCGCCCTGTCCCGCCCCGCCCTGCCGGTTGCGCGGGTGCGCGGGTGCGCGGGTGCGCCGCGCGGTTGTCCCCGGCCCGCGCCCCGTCCTGTCCCGCCTCGCCCCGCCGGTTGCGCGGGTGCGCCGCACGCCTTGGGCACGCCCTCTCCGGTCCCGCCGCGGGCGCACCCGGCCCGTCGGCCGCTACGAACCGCTGCCGGAGCCCCGGTCGCGGGAGCGGGACCGGTGGGCCCGTTCCGACCGGGGGACCAGCCCGGCCCGGACCGCGTCCATCCGCTCCCGTACGCCCGGCGGCCGCACGGCTCCCGGCGGGCCGGCCGGGGGCTGCGGGGACGGCTCCCGGCAGAGACGGCAGAGGCCGCCGAGGAGCGCTTCGGGGCTGCCGGGGGCCCCGCACTCGCCGCACTCCAGGGTGCGCAGGACCGTACGGGGGGTCGGCAGGACGCGTTCGGGCGGCAGTTTGTCACGCAGCCGCCGTTCGACCAGGCGGGCGGCGCAGTGGACGGGGGACGGCAGGCCCACGGTGAGCGCGTGCAGCAGCTCCGCCTCCGTCGCGCCCCGCGCGAACCACTCGACGACCTGCGGCTCCAGGCGTACGCAGTCGGCGGCGGACAGCGACAGCGCGGGGGCCGTCCGGCCCAGGGCCGCGAGCAGGATGAACGCCCGCGAACGGGTGGGCCGCCGCGGCCGGTCCGGCGGGACGTCACCCCGCGTGTAGGCGTCCCACCAGTCGTCCTCGCGTGCGGTGCGGGAGAAGAAGGTCCGGGTCACCCAGAGCATCACGTCGTCCGTGATCACGCATTCGCTGCCGCGCCGCAGATGTCCGGCGGCCTGGAGGCGGTTGAGGGTGGTGCGCAGGGCGCACTGGCCGTACGGGAGGTGCTTGGCCAGCGTCTTCACGGAGATGTCGGAGCCGTCCGGCAGCCGGTCCACGTAGGCGGCGACGGCCGCGTCCCGAGGGAGCAGGTGGGCGAAGTCCCGGTCGGTGCGCGGGCGTTCGTCGGGGGCGGAGCGCTTGCCGTACCCCGGTTTGGCCATCGGGTGCGCGGCGGGCGCAGCGGGCGGGCTCGCGGGGAGCGGTGCGTGCGGGGCACGGGGGGCAGCACTAAGCTGGCTGTCAGCCATGGGGATCGTTGTGTCCGATCTCGTTGGTCAGACCCCTGTTCGGTGTTCCCGCACCGGCGGGGGTCGTCTTTGTTTCTGTTGTCCCTGTGCACGCTAGAGCCTGGCGACCATGCGTGGCAAGTCGGTCACGAAAGGTCAACTTCGCAGGCGGGGAGGGTGGGTGGGACAGCAGAACCCTCCACCCCATCCTTGTGAAGAGCGCTCGGATCTCGCGGCTTGAGCTTCGGGAGGCGCGCGGGGTCCGGCCGGGCGCCGTGACCACCGTCACGTCGGGATGTTCGCGGCTGACGTAGACCGGATGCGCTGCGCCGGGCGTATACCCGGTGAAGCGAAAGAGCCGGGAGCAGCCGTTGACCGTCGAGGAGTTCGAAGAGTTCTACGTCCAGGCGGTCGCGCGTCTCACCGGCCAGTTGTACGTGATGACCGGGGACCTCCAGGAGGCGCAGGACGTCGTGCAGGAGGCCTTCGTCAGGGCCTGGGTCCGGCGTCGGCACCTGGAGCGCGACGGGTGGCCCGAGGCGTGGATACGTACGGTCGCCTGGCGGCTGGCCGTCAGCCGCTGGCGCTTCCGGCGCCGCTCGGCCGACGCGTGGCGCCGGGGGAGCGGCGTACCGCAACACGTCGAACCGCCCGACCCGGCCCACCTGGTCCTGGTCGACGCGCTCCGAGAACTCCCCGCGCAGCAACGCCGGACGCTGACCCTCCACTACCTGTGCGACCTCACGGTGGAGCAGATCGCCGGGGAGACCGGGCTTTCCGGCAGCACGATCAAGACCCATCTGGTCCGCGGACGGGCGGCGCTCGCCGGACGCCTGCGGGACCCGCGCATCGAGGAGGCTCCTGATGTCTGAACCACTCGCGATGTCCGAACCGCAGGACCCGCTGCGGCCCCTGTTCCGGCAGGCCGGGGACTTCGGACGGCTCCGCGCCGACGCCTGCCCCGCGGCGAGCATCACCGTACGCGGCATGAGGGCGCAGCGCCGCCGGATGGCCTCGCTGGCCGTGGGGGTCTGCCTGGCCGTCGGCGCGGGGGGTGCGTCGGCGGTCGCGCTGATGCCGGTCCGCACGCAGGAGGTGGTACCGGCCTCGGTCCCGCCGTCGTACGGCGACCCGGCGTCGCCCCCCGACGGGCCGGTGCCGCCGGGGATGCGGTGGTCACCGGGTGGGGTGGTGCCGCCGGGTACGCGGTGGTCGTCGGGCGGGGTGGTGCCGCCGGGGATGCGGTGGTCGCCGGGTGGGGTGGTGCCGCCGGGGATGCGGTGGTCGTCGGGTGGGGTGGTGCCGCCGGGTACGCGGTGGTCGTCGGGTGGGGTGGTGCCGCCCGGCGTCCGGTCGTCGCCCGGCCTTCCGCCCTCGTCTCGCGGATTTCCGCCGGCGTACGAGGGGCGCGCGAACCAGCCGCCCTCCGTACGGGGCGGCACACCGCCGGAGACCAGGGGATGGGTGGGGGAGCCGTCCGGACCGGGCGGCGTCCGTACGGGCCAACGACCGCCCACACGTACGGGGTTGCCGCCCACGCGCACGGGGGCCGCGGCCCCGGCGGGGTGATCGGGGCTCGGGGCGGCTGAGGCGTCCTGGCCCCGGCAGGTTGGTCCGCGCCCCTTTTGCGGGTACGCATCAACCTGATCTCGGCTACGATCCCGCCTGTTTTCGGGCACGACCACCCCGACTCCGTACCTGCCCCATCCCTCGTGCCCCTCCCCGTCCCGGAGGCTCCACCGGGCCATCCCGCACGCATGGGCGTGCCCGAAAGGTTTCTTCGTGTCCACCCTCTCCTCCGGGCTGCGGCCTGCCCCCTCCCAACCCGAACCCCCCGAGCCCCGGTCGGCCCGCCGGTCCGAGCGCCGGAAGGAGACCGGCGGGCCCGCGTGGGGCGGCCGCCTCCGCCGGGTGGCCGACCGGCTGAGCCCCGACGACCGCCGAATACTCTGGCTCTACCTGCTGACCCGAATATCCCTGTGGGTCACCGCCCACTTCGTCCGGTGGCTGTTTCCGGCCAAGGCGGACGCGCGGGAGTCGGGGCCGTTGTTCGCGCCGTTCCAGCAGTGGGACGCCAACCACTACCTCCACATAGCGCGCGAAGGTTACTTCCCGTCCGGGACGGGCCCGTGGACGGAAGGGTGGGACAACCGGGAGGCGTTCTTCCCCGGCTTCCCGTTCCTCCTGCGCGCGGTGCACACCGTGATACCTGACTGGACGGCGGCCGGGATGCTGATCTCGTTCGTCGCCGGAGCCGTCGCGGTGCTGGCGCTCGCCCGTATCGCGCGGACGCACGCGGCGGGCACGGATGCGGGGGCCGGGACCGGCCCTTCCTGGGCGCGGAAGGACACGGCGGGCGCCGGGGGCGCGAGGGGGCTCGACGGCGGGAGCGACCAGCGGGCCGTCATGTTCTTCCTGCTCTCCCCGTGCGCGGTGTTCCTGGCCGCCGGCTACACGGAGGCCCTGTTCCTCGCGTTCGCCCTGCCCGCCTGGCTCGCGGCCCAACGCCGCCACTGGGCCCTCGCCGCCGCGCTGACCGCCCTGGCGACGACCGTACGCGTCAGCGGCCTGTTCCTCGCCGCCGCGATCGGCGTGCTCTTCCTCCTGTCCGCCCGGACCCGGCGGGACTGGCGGGCGGTGGGCTGGCTGGCACTCCCGGCGCTGCCCCCGGCCGCGTACAGCTGGTACCTGCACACCCGCACGGGCGACTGGATGGCGTGGAAGCACGCGCAGGAACGCGGCTGGCACCGCGCCTTCCACACCCCCTGGGAGGCGTGGACGAACACCTGGAACGCGGCGTTCGACGAGGTGCACACCACGGGGTACGCGTTCATGTTCCAGGCCGAGTTGGCGGCGATGCTGGTGGGCCTCGTCCTCCTGGCCGCGCTCCTGCGCCGCCGCCGCTGGCCCGAGGCCGTCTACATCGCCCTCAGCCTCTGGGCCCTGGGCACCTCCTACTGGTACACCTCCATCCCCCGCGCCACCCTCCTCTGGTGGCCCCTGTGGATCGGCCTGGCAGCCCTGAGCCTGCGCCGCCCGTGGATCAGGACGGCCTACCTCAGCGTCGCCGCCCCGGCGGCCACGCTCATCGCCATCACGTTCCTGACGGGACGCTGGGCGGGGTGAGGTGGGGCGCGGGGGTGGGGTGAGGTGGGGCGCGTTGGGGGTCCGGGGGCGTGGCTGGGGCCGGTGGGTGGGGGTCTGCGGGAGGGGGTCCGAGGGCGCGGGGCCTCGTCGTCGTGCCGCAGTCGTAGGAGAACGCGTGGGGATGCCGCCTTCCGGTAGAGGGCGGGCGCGTCCCTGCTCTCTGCCTACGTGCGCGAGCAGGCGGACCACCCCGACCTTGCGGGAACGCCGGACGCCGACGCCGAGAGGCGGCGTACGGGGGGCAGCCCAGCGGGCGCGGGGACGACATGAGTAGCTGGACGCTCCATCACGGCGACGCGGGACCAACCCCGCACGCGCGGGGACGACAAGGGCCGCCACCAGCCGCCGCGCGCCAGCAAGGGACCAACCCCGCACGCGCGGGGACGACAGGCCGACGCGGGCTTCGGCGGCGAGGATGCTGGGACCAACCCCGCACGCGCGGGGACGACGTGCGGATGCGGGGGTCGGTGCTGACACGGGTGGGACCAACCCCGCACGCGCGGGGACGACGTCTGTGCCGACGTCGGCCGCTCGATGCGCCGGGGACCAACCCCGCACGCGCGGGGACGACAGAGCGCTTGCAGGGAAGTTGCGCCGTCAGGCGGGACCAACCCCGCACGCGCGGGGACGACCCACCAGTGGTCCGTCTGGGGCGGCATATCCGGGGACCAACCCCGCACGCGCGGGGACGACTCCGCATCCGATCCTGCGACGGGATCTCCGCCGGGACCAACCCCGCACGCGCGGGGACGACAAGGCCAGCGATGTGTCCCGCCCGTGGTACGCGGGACCAACCCCGCACGCGCGGGGACGACCTCCAACGCGAACAGCCCGGCGTTCACCACAGGGGACCAACCCCGCACGCGCGGGGACGACACTTCCTGACCTGCGGGTTTAGGTGGTCAGGGGGTTGTTTTTCATCACTTCCAGAGAAACGGACATATCGAACTCGCTCGCTTGTGTCCTGAGCCGCACAGCGTGTGGTGCCACCGCCCTGTCCACCCACATGAGGCCGTCTCGCTGCCCGAGGGGGGACGCGCGGGGAGGGGCCCCGGCGCGAAGGCGACTGGAGGGCTTAGCGGATGTCGTTGACGAATGCTGACCATGCCGCCGTTCCGAAGATCACGGCCGGGCCTTCCGGTTGCTTGGAGTCGCGGACGGGGACGGCGTCGGGGAAGTGGTCGGCCACCTCGACGCACTGCCCACCGTCCGAGTTGCTGTACGAGGACTTCCGCCAGGTGGCGTGTGTCAGGTCGAGTCGACGGGATCGCATGTCCGGATCTCCTTGGCTAGCCGCTGGACGGACTTAGCGGATGTCGTTGACGAACGCCGACCACGCCGCCGCCCCGAAGACCACGGCCGGGCCCTCCGGCTGCTTGGAGTCGCGGACGGGGATGACGCCCGGAAGGCCATCCGCCACCTCGACGCAGTTGCCGCCGTCCGAGTTGCTGTACGAGGACTTCCGCCATGTGGCGTGTGTCAGGTTGAGTCGACGGAATCGCATGTCCGGATCTCCTTGACTAGCTGCTGGATGAACTCGGTCGTCTGCTCCGGAGAGAGTGCCTTGTCCCGCAGTACATCGTAGGACAGGCGTTGCTCATCAACCCGCCCTGGTTCCTCGATCAGTTCACCGGATTTGCTGCCCTCCAGGTAGGCCACCGCCTTGCCGTTGGACAGCCACAGAACCGTCAGCGAGCCGCCCATCAAGTCGTGAAGCCCTGTCGCGAAGGGCAGCATTTGAAGCGTTACGTTCGGTCGCTTCTGCCACTCGAGCAAGGCGTCCAACTGCTCCAACCACACAGCCGGCTGTGATGCCGCCCGCCGGAACACCGCTTCGTCGAGCAGTGCCCGGAAGTACGGGGCGTCCTCGCCGTCCAGGACGGACTGGCGGCTCATGCGTGCGTCAACGTCCTCCTGCAGCTTCGCCGCGTCACGAGGGCGGGCGTGCTCCAGCACCTCCGTCGCGTAGGCCTTCGTCTGGAGCAGTCCTGGAATCGTGCTGCACGCGTACTCGTACCGGACCGTCGCCTCCCGCTCCAGTCTCATGAACCGCTGGTACCGGCTGCCGAAGACGTCGTCGCGGGCCAGCTCCCAGAGCTGTTGCAACTGCTCACCCGTGCCGTAGACCTTGTCGAGCGCCGCCATCACCTCCGGCGAGCCCAGGCGCGCCCCCGTCTCCAGCTTGTGCAGGTACGAGCGGTCGTACGTCGTCGCGTCGTGCAGGTCGTCCAGCGTCATCCCGGACCGGTCCCGCAGCTTCAGCAGGGTTCCGTGGAGCATCTTGCGGGCGGATGCCTCACCTCCTGAATCGGACCTGCGTTTGGGCATACCAACTCTCCTGTGTCCTGTGGGTATAGGGCTACGGCGGCCCCCTTCCGAGCGTAGCCAGCAGCGCCGATGCTCATGACGGAAAGAACCGAAGTCTTCACGGAAGGTGATAATCATGGGAGTTCTGCCGCAGTGCGACCCTGAGCGCGGTTGGCGGGTCGAGCGCATCCCCGATCGTCCCGTCATGCGCGTGATCGACGTGCGGAAGCAGGACACGTGCTTCGACCTGCCGTTGATGATCACCTTCAACGGCAGCGCGCAGGGGCCGGCGCACCTGCGTCTGGAAGTGGATGCGGCGATCGACCTCGTGGACGAGCTGAACCTGGCGTTGGACACGCGCGTGCGGGAGCCCGTCGCCCGGCCGTGCGCGCCCCTCGATTGATGTGAGGGGTGCAGCCCGTGTGTCGTCGGCCGTGACGCCGGCCCCCGCCCGTGCCTCGGTGCGCGTCAGGCGGTGACGTTGGCGCTGTCGCCGCCGGTGGCCGCGAAGCTGGTGCCGCTGACCATGCGGGCCTCGTCCGAGGCGAGGAACACCACCAGCGGGGCGACGTCCTCCGGTTCGACCCAGGGGACGCCGAGCGGGAGCTTCTTCTGCTGGGCGTCCGCCGCCGTCCGCTCGTCCTCCGCCAGGACGCCGGTGGGCTCGCTGCCGCCGTTGCGGATGATCTGCGCGTACCGGTCCTCGTGCCGGGTCAGCTTTGTGTTGATCAGGCCGGGGATCACGGCGTTGACGGTGATCCCGTACCGCCCCAGCTCCAGGGCGGCGGACTTCATGAGCCCGATCAGCCCCCACTTCGACGCGGAGTACGCGCTGCCGTCGAGAGTGCCGTGCTGGCCCTGGGTGGAGGAGGTGATGATGATGCGGCCTCCACCGCGTTCGACCAGCAGGGGGGCCGCGACGCGCAGCACGTTCGCTGTGCCGGTGAGGTTGATGTCGATCTGGTCGTGCCAGAGCTCGTCGCTCATGTCGAGCAGCGGGGCGAAGCCCTGGACGCCCGCGTTGGCGAAGACGACGTCGACGCCTCCGAACCGGTCGACGACCTGGGCGAACCCCTGCCGCACGGCCGCCCTGTCGCGCTGGTCGAAGAGCACCGGCAGCCACGCTCCGCCGGCCTCTTCCACGAGTCGGCCGGTCCGGGCGAGATCCTCGGGGGTGGCGGGCTCGTAGTCCAGCGCGCCGCTGGCGGCGGCGGCGATGTCCGCGCCGGCGACCCGGTAGCCGGCTCGGGCGAAGGCGACGGCGGTGGCCTGTCCGATCCCCCGCGCCGCACCGGTGATCACTGCTACGCGCCCCTCACTCATCGCCCGCTCCCTCTCGCGTGTGCCGCACTGTCGACTCCGCTTCCCGTTCGCCCGAGGCCGCTTCTCTGCTCCACGGGCACCGCCCCGGTGTACGGGAACGGGTGCGTCGAGCGCGTCCGGACGCCGGTGCCGCCCGGACATCGGGGTCGCCCTCTCGATCGTCACTCAACGTGCGCTGATCGCAACTTTGGGTACGGTCGAACCATGGCCAGGACAACACCGCTCGGCGCCGTGGCGCGCGGAATGCTCGCGGGCGCGGTCGGCACCCTCGCGATGGACGCGTTGCTGTATCTGCGGTACCGGCGCGGGGGCGGCGACGAGGCGTTCGTCCCCTGGGAGTCGGCCGCCTCCGTCCAGGGCTGGCGGGACGCCCCGGCTCCGGCGCAGGTCGGCCGCCGGCTGGTGGAGGGCCTGTTCCGGTGCGAGCTGGCCGACCGGTGGGCCCGGCCGGCCAACAACGCCACCCACTGGGCGTACGGCGTGCTCGCGGGTGCGCAGTACGGCCTGCTCGCCGGGTCGGCGCGCAGGCCGCGGATCGGGTACGGCCTCCCCTTCGGCGCCGGCCTCTGCGCGACCGGCTACGTCGTCCTGCCGGCGGCCGGCCTCTACCGGCCGGTCTCCTCCTACGACCGGGTGACGCTGACCAAGGACCTGACCGCCCACCTGCTGTACGGCCTGACCACCGCCACCCTCTTCGCCCTCCTCCAGCCGACGGGCCGCGGATAGCCGGGCCGCGGAGAGGGGGGAGGGGCCTGCGCTCTGCTCGCCGTGGTGCCGGTCGACCTCGCCGGCACCGGTGGCGGCTCCGTTCGCCCCGCGTCGCGCTGCGGGCGAAAATGGGCTGTCCGGGGCATTCTGCCCACTGCTCGGACACGGGAGGCCCATCAGCATGAGCGAACGTCACCGTGCATGGCCGACGCTGGCCTACGACGATCTGGCGCCCATGATCGGCTACGTGAACCGTGTCGTCCAGGTCGCGGGCAAGTACACCCTGGACGCGCCCTTCGAAGCCGGCTGGGGGAACATCGTCCTCGACGTCACCCCCCGCGGGCTCCGGACGCCCACGCTGCGGCAGTCCGGGGCGACCTTCACCGCCCACTACCGGCTGCTCGACGGAGACGTGGTCATCGAGGCGGACACGGGCTCGCGCACCGTGTCGCTGGCCAAGGGGTCCGTCGCCTCGTTCTACGAGGCGTTCTGCGACGCCACGGCCGAACTGGGCGTCCAGCGCCCGCACACCTCGCTGATCTGCGAGATCCCCGACGCCGCGTCGACCTTCCCGGACGATCGCGCCGAACGCGTCTGGGACGCCCGCGCGGCACGGCTCCTGTGGGAGGCGTTGGACATCGCCGCCGGCGGACTGGAGGCGTGGCAGGCGCCCTTCCTGGGATACCACCCGCGGGTCGGCGTAATGTGGGGCGGCTTCGACCTGTCCGCCACCCGGCACAGCGGGAGGCCCACCGAGCCGACGCCCCACCGCCCGCCGTTCCAGCAGAACGGCGAACTCGACGCCTACGTGGCGGTGGGCTTCACCTTCGGGCAGGACGCGGCACCGCAGGCCGGGCTGTACGCGTACATCTGGCCGCAGCCGGACGGGCTCGACGGCCGGAGCTGGGGTGTGGAGGGCGCGGCCTGGCATCCCGATGCCGGGCTGGTCCTGCTGCCGTGGGACACGCTCGGGGAGACGGACGATCCGCGCCGGGCCATCGTGGCGTTCGGGGACGCGGTGTACGACGCGGCCGTGGACCTGGCGGGCTGGCCGTCCGATCTCGTCGGGCCCCGCGTGGACGGCTGGTACATGAGCCGGACCCCGGCGGAGGTCGTCCGGGCGCACCACGGGTGACCGGCCGATCCGCCCCTCCCCTGCCCGTTCCGCCTCGGGCGCACGCGCTGAGTAGCCTCGCGCGCACGCGCGCGAGGGAAGAAGGAGGCCGCTGAGAGGCGCAGGTCCAGCAGGGGCGCGGAACCGGCGCCTCATCCCCCGCGCGACCGGCTCCGCCTCGGCCGTCCGGGTGAGCGGTTACCGGTGGAGGGGGCTGCGGGGCCCTGGCGGTTCCGGTGCCGCCTGGCCCGTACGCGTAGGGCGTGGCGGAGTCGACCGGTGTTCCGCCCGGCTCGCGGGCTCCCCGTCGTGCGTGGCCGCCGCCCGGTCGGGGCGGGCGGCGCGGGCCGCTCCGGCGGTCGGCGGCCACCCGTGCCGGGTCCGGGCCGCGGTCGGCGGTGTCCGTCCCCGCTCGGCCGTCCGCCCGCCTCCCCGTGACGGGTAGGCGGGCGGACGGTGCGAGCGGGGGATGCGGCGGCAACGGTAGGGGGCCCCTCACCGCCGCGGCAGGCGGGACAGCCGCGACGTGCGCTTGCGGGTGCCGTTGCCCCATTCGTCGGCGGCCACCACGATGCAGACCGCGACCAGGATCAGGTTCTTGAAGACGTACTGGCCCTCCATCGTCGGCGCGAGGGAGTGGGCCTGCCACATCGCGTCCGGCAGGAGGAAGAGCGTCGAGAAGACCCCGCCCATGTGGAGGAAGAAGGCGACGAGGACCGGGCGCAGCAGCCACCCGGTGATCAGGCCGATGCCGATGGCCGTCTCCAGGGCCGCCAGGCCGAGGAGGAGCACGGTCTCCGGTACGAGGCCCAGGGTCATCTTCGTGGCCGCCTCGACGGCCAAGTGCTCCGCGGGGCTGGCCGAGGGGAACAGCTTGAGGGCGCCGAAGCCGAGGAAGATGAGGCCGACCGTCACCCGGAGGAGGGTGAGGGTGTGCAGGTTGAGGCGTACGGCCAGTCGTTGGACGAGGGGCCGCGCGGGGGGTGTGACGAGGGGCGACGCAGGGGCGGCGACCAGGGGCTGCGCAGGGGTGGTCGGGGAGCTGGGGTGGAAGCCGGCCCGGTGGGGCAGGGGCGCGGGGGCGCTTCCGGTGGTCGGCAGGGTCGGTTCGGCGGTGTGACTCCTCATGGGCCTTCTCCCGCTTTGTGTGTGGGGGGATACGTGCTGGGAGCCCGCGCGGGTCCGCGTGCACCAGTGGGGCATGGCGGAGCGGCGAGAGCCGGTGCGTCGGCGTTGTCACCGGCTCCCTCGTTCCTGGTCTAGACCATACGGACGGGGGTTGGGGGGTCAAGAGGTGTACGCCAGGGGACAGATCGGAAACGGCTGTTTTCCGCCAACTCCCGTACGCCTCAAGGGCTCTGGGGTATAGGGGGCTCGTGCGCCCGGCGGTCGCCCCGACACGGCGCGGGGCGGGTGGGGGTCCGCCGGCGCTTCCGCGCCGACGGGCTCCCACCCGCCCCTTTGCTGATCAGCTTCGTTCTGTCCGCACCGGTCCCGGCGCGGCCCGGTGGGCGTGCGCCGGGGCGGGTCCGCCGACCTCTTCGCGCCACCCGCGCGCCCCGGCGGCCGTCCGGTCCGACACCCGCCGGTGAGGGAGGTGTCGCCGCCGATTCATCCGGCCGAAACCAGCCCGGACGATTACGGGAGGAATCATCCGGACCGCTTCGCTCACCCCCTTTCCAGGCCGCCCCGCGCGATCACGTCCGCGTACCAGCGGGCGCTGTCCTTCGCCGTACGGCGCTGGGACGCGAAGTCGACGTGGACGATCCCGAACCGCTTGCTGTAGCCGTACGCCCACTCGAAGTTGTCCAGCAGCGACCAGAGGAAGTACCCGCGGACGTCCGCCCCCTCCGCGATCGCCCGGTGCACCGCGGTCAGATGCGCGTCGAGGTACGCCACCCGCTCCGGGTCGTGGACCTGCCCCTCCGGGTCGGCGTAGTCGTCGTACGCGGCCCCGTTCTCCGTCACCAGCAGGGGTACGGACGGGAGTTCGTCGCGCAGGCGGGTCAGCAGCTCGTACAGGCCGTCCGCGTCGACCGGCCAGTCCATCGCGGTGCGGGGGCCCGCCGCCGGGGTGAACGCCACGTGCTTCTCGGCGCCCGCCCACGGGGAGGGGGAGTCGGACGAGCCGGCCGAGACGACGCTGGGGGAGTAGTAGTTGATGCCGAGCGCGTCGATCGGGGCGGACGCCGCCTCCAGGTCCCCGGCGTGGACGAACGACCAGTCCGTCACCGCCGCCGTGTCCTCGACCAGGTCCTCCGGGAGCCGCCCGTGGAAGACCGGGTCCAGGAAGATCCGGTTGGCCACCGCGTCGATCCGGCGCACCGCGTCCCGGTCCGGCGCGGCGTCCGTCAGCGGGCGCAGCGCCTGGAGGTTCAGGGTCAGGGAGATCTCGGCGGCGCTCGCCGTGAGGCGGTCGCGCAGGACGCCGACCGCCGTGCCGTGCGCCAGGTTGAGGTGGTGGGCGGCGCGCAGGGCGGCGAGGTCGCTGGTGCGGCCGGGGGCGTGGACCCCGTTGCCGTACCCGAGGAACGCCGAGCACCACGGCTCGTTCAGCGTCGTCCAGGTGGCCACCCGGTCGCCCAGCGCCCCGGCCACCAGGCCGGCGTACTCCGCGAAGCGGTACGCGGTGTCCCGCTCCGGCCACCCGCCCGCGTCCTCCAACTCCTGCGGCAGGTCCCAGTGGTAGAGGGTGGCGACCGGCCTGATCCCGGCGGCCAGCAGCTCGTCGACCAGCCGCCGGTAGAAGTCGAGGCCGCGCTCGGCGGCCGGGCCCCGGCCGGTCGGCTGGACGCGGGACCAGGAGACGGAGAACCGGTAGTCGGTGACGCCGAGTTCCTTCATCAGCCGTACGTCGTCCGGCATCCGGTGGAGGTGGTCGGCGGCGATGTCGCCGGTGTCGCCGTTGCGGACCTTGCCGGGCGTCCGGCTGAACGTGTCCCAGATGGACGGCGTACGACCGCCCTCGGCGGCGCCGCCCTCGATCTGGTAGGCGGCGGTGGCCGTCCCCCACCGGAAGCCGGTGGGGAAGCGGAGCCGGGCGTCGGTCTCGGCGCGGGGGGCGTCGGCGGTCGCCGGACGGGCATCGACAGCGGTCATGAGACGGCTACTCCTGGTGGTGGAGGGGGGCGGGCGGAGAGGAGGAGGCGCGGAGGCGCGGAGGTCAGCCCTTCACGGCGCCCTGCATGATCCCGCCGACGATCTGCCGGCCCAGCAGGCCGAAGACCAACAGCACGGGAAGCGTGCCGAGCAGCGTGCCGGCCATGATCACCGACTGGTCGTTGACGTAACCGCCGCCGAGCTGGCGCAGCGCGACCTGCACGGTCGGCTCCTGCGAGGACAGCGCGATGATCGGCCAGAAGAAGTCGTTCCACGCCGTCATGAAGGTGAGCATCCCGAGCACCGCCATTCCCGGCCGGGCGATCGGGATCACGATCGACCAGAAGATGCGGGCGGTGGACGCCCCGTCGACGCGGGCCGCCTCGATCAGCTCGTCCGGCAGCGACTGCACCAGGTACTGGCGCATGAAGAACACCCCGAACGCCGAGACGAGACCGGGCAGGATCACCGCCTGGAGCTGGTTCACCCACTGGAGTTCCGCGATCAGCATGAACAGCGGGATCACACCGAGCTGCGGCGGGATCATCATCGTGCCGATCGTCAGCGCCAGCAGCGCACCCCGGCCCCGGAACCGCAGCTTGGCGAAGGCGAACCCCGCCAGCGTGCAGCACAGCACCGTGCCCACCGTGATGGAGCCGGACACGATCAGCGAGTTCAGCAGCGCCTTGCCGATGTCCGCCTCTTCCAGGACGGCCTCGAAGTTCCTGATCAGGTTCGGGCCCGGCAGCAGGCTCGGGGGCACCTTCGCCAGGTCCGCGTTGGACCGGCTGGCGGCGACGATCGTCCAGTAGAACGGGAACGCCGACACGAGCAGCGCCACGCCCAGAATGAGGTACGAGAGCCAGCCGCCGTGCATCGTCCGCCCGGCGCCGCTCCTGCGGGCCCGGCCCCGCGCGCCGGGCGGGGCGTCCCGCGGCGGTCGGTCGGGAGCGGTCGGCGGTGCGGCGAGCGCGGTCATCGGCCGGCCTCCTTGCGGGCGCGGCGGCGCGCGACCAGGGCGTTGGCCCCGACGAGCACCACGATCAGGACGAACATCACCCAGGCGATGGCCGCGGCCCGGCCCAGGTGGAAGAAGCCCCAGCCCTGCTCGTACATGTACAGGCCGAGGGTCTGGTACTGGTGCGAGATGCCACCGGAGATCGACCCCTCGAACAGCAGGGGCTCACCGAAGAGCTGGGTCGCGCCGATGGTCGAGACGATCACCGTGAAGACGATCGTGGGCCGCAGTCCGGGCAGCGTCACGTGGACGAACTGCCGCCAGCGCGAGGCCCCGTCCATCTCGGCGGCCTCGTACAGCTCGCTCGGGATGGACTGCATACCCGCCAGGTAGATCAGCGCGTTGTAACCGGTCCACCGCCAGATCACGATCGTCGACACCGCGATCTGCGAGGCGACCGTGCCCGTCTGCCAGTCCACCGGGTCGAGACCGACCAGCCCCAGCGCGTAGTTGATGAGCCCGAAGTCGCGGCCGAAGAGCTGCGCGAAGACCAGGGTGGCGGCGGCGACGGACGTCGCGTACGGGAGCAGGATCGCCGTCCGGATGAACGTGCGCCCGCGCAGCTTGTAGTTGAGCAGGTGCGCCAGGCCCAACGCCATCGCGAGCTGCGGCACGGTGGACAGCACGCCGATGGTGAACGTGTTCCGCAGCGAGATCCAGAAGTACGTGTCGCTGAAGACGGCCGTGTAGTTGGCGATGCCGCGCCACTCCATCTCGCCGCTCGTCTGGAGTTCGACCCGGTAGAGGGAGACGAACGCCGTGTAGAGGAGCGGGAAGAGCCCGAAGGCCAGGAACAGGGTGAAGAAGGGGGCGAGGTAGGCGTACGGGGACGCCGTGCGCCAGGTACGCCGGAGGGCGGCGGCCCGGCCGTCCTCGGGCCCGGTACGGGCCGGGCCCGGCCCGGCCTTCGCGGCGGCGGTGGCGGTGAGGGACACGGTGCGGCCCTTCCGGATCGGGAGCGGGGTGGGGGAGTGGGGCGGGGAGGCTTGGGGTGGGGGCTTGAGGTGGGGAGTGGGGACGGAAGCGGGGTGCGGAGCCGATCTGTCGTGGCCCCCGGCGGGCGGGCCGCCCCGCGCCCGCCGGGGGGGCTGGTGTGGCGCGGGGCGGCTCGGCCCCGCGCCCGGCGTGAGCCGGTGGGCGCGGCCCGGAGGAGCCTGCCCGGCCGGTGGGCGCGGCCCGGAGGTCGGGGGCGGTGGGCGCGGGCGGCCCCGCGCCTGCCGGGGGCCCGGCGTACGCGGTCGGCCCGGCGTACGCGGTCGGACCCGCGCCGCCCCACCGGAGCCCCGGCGTACGCGGTCGGACCCGCCCCGCCCCCGAAGCCCCGGCGTACGCGGTCGGCCCGGCGTACGCGGTCGGACCCGCGCCCACCGGAGCCCCGGCGTATGCGGTCGAACCCGCCCCGCGCCCCCGGAGTCCCGGCGTAAGCAGTCGGACCCGCCCCCCCCGGACTCGCAGCGGGCGTCAGCCGATCACGTTCTCCACGCCCTTCTTCGCCGTCTCCCACGCCTTCTCCGACGACGTGCCCTTGCGCTCGACCTCGCTCAGCGCGTTCGTCAACTGCTGCATCACGTTCTGGTCGTGCACGCCCAGCACCTGGACGGGGGACGCCTTGGCCGCGTCACCGAAGATCCGGCCGATCGGGGCGTTCGAGAAGTACGGGTCCGTGGCGTCCGCGATGGTCGCGATGGCCCCGGTGGAGGACGGGAAGTTGCCCTGCTTCTTGAAGACCTTCGCCTGCTGCTCGGGGGCGGTCAGCCACTCGATCAGCGCGTACGCCTCCTTCTTGTGCTTGGCCGCGCGCGGGATGGAGAGGTACGAGCCGCCCCAGTTGCCCGCGCCGCCGGGCAGTCTGGCGATGTCCCACTTGCCCTTGCCGGCGTCACCGGCCTGGCCCTTGACGTAGCCGAGCATCCAGGCGGGGCACGGGATCGTCGCGAACGACCCGGCCGCGAACGCCTGGTTCCACTGCGGGGACCACTGGTCGAGCTTGGCGCTCAGTCCCGCGTCCGCCGCCTTCACCGAAGTGTCCCAGGCCCTCTTCACCGCCGGGTTCTTCTCGTAGATCAGCTCGCCGGAGGCGTCGTAGTACCGCTCCTTCTCCTGGCCGATCATGATCGCGTAGAGGCTGCCGACGCTGTCCAGCCAGGCGCTCTTGGCGGGGGCCTTCTTCTTGTACTGCTCGCCCAGCTCCAGATAGCCGTCCCAGGTGGACCACCTCTTCGCCAGTTCCTCGCGGTCGGTGGGCAGTCCGGCCTGCCGGAAGAGGTCGGTGCGGTAGCACATCGCCTCGGGCCCCACGTCCGTGCCCAGGCCGAGGATGCGGCCGTCCTTCGTGGTCGCCGCCGTCCACTTGGCCTCGGCGAACTCGCTCTTGAGCTTGTCGGCCCCGAACTCCCGCAGGTCCTGGAACCTGTCCGCCTGCTGCTGGGTCACCGACGCGATGCGGCCCACCTCGACGCCCTGCACGTCCGCCAGTCCGCCGCCGCCCGCGAGGCGGGTCTGCAACGACTTCCAGTAGTCGACCTCGTCCTGGGTGTCGCTCTGCTTGATCGTCACACCGGGGTTGAGCTTCTCGTACTCCTCGTACAGACCGGCCTCCTCGAAGCCGAACGAGCCGAAGAGGTCGACGGTGAGCGTGACCTTCCCGCCCGCGCTGTCGGAGGAGTCCGACGCGCCGCCGGATCCGCAGGCGGCGAGGAGCGCCCCGGCGAGGACGACCGCGCCGAGGCGGGCGGTGGCTCTCTTGGCGGCTCGGGCGATGGGCATGGGAAGCCTCCCTTGGCTCCGGGGTGAACCGAGCGCGGTGAGAGCGCTCTCACAACTGCGACTGGAGCGTCCCGCACACCCCGTTCCCCGTCAAGACTCGAACGCGTAACGGCTGGGCCCGTCTCTCAACTGCCTTGCGTGCGGGCTCCCTTGACATTGACGTTTCAGGAGTTTTACGTTCCTTGACACGTGAGAGCGCTCTCGAACACGCTCTCTCCTCCCCCCCCCATGAACGAGGTGCTGCTCATGCAAGCCTCTCTCCCCAGACCCGCAGCGGCGGTTCTCCTGGCCCTCGCCGTGGCCGCCGTGGGCCTGGGCCCCGCAGCCTCGCCCGCCTCCGCCGCCGTCATCCCCGCCGGCGCCGGCAGCTACTCCGACACCCGTCCCGCCGGCACGTCCGGCCCGACCACCGACACCGGCGCGCCCGTGACGCCGAAGGTGACCGCGGCCGCGCAGGGCAAGCCGGTTCCCACCAACGACTGGTGGTCCTCGCTCGCCTACCAGCGCTACGGCGGCAACCCGTACTCCACCCCCATGTACGGGCACCCGCTCACCTACCAGGCCAAGGCGTCCGGCCTGGAGGTCGGCTACCCGACCACCCCAGCGATCGTCGGGGACGGACGGCAGTACGAGTACGCGCACAAGGCCGACCTCACCGTGGGGCTCACCGGCCTGAACTCCCCGGACACCAAGGCCGACGCCTGGTCCGACTGGACCGTCACCCCGTACTGGGCGGACGGCGCGCGCACCTTCCGGGCCACCATCGGCCACGGGATGCCCTTCGTGTACGCCAAGGGCTCCGGCGGCGACGCCCGCGTCACCACCGCCACCGCGCCCACCGTCTTCGCCGACCAGGGCAACGTCCTCGGCATCACCGTCGCCGGGCACCACTACGCCCTCTTCGCCCCGACCGGCAGCGACTGGAACGTCTCCGGCTCCGCCATCACCGCCGGGCTCGGCGGCAGGGACTACTTCTCGCTCGCCGTGCTCCCGTCCCCGGACGCGCTCGCCACCTACCGGAAGTACGCCTTCAGCTTCGTCACGGGCTCCCAGGTGGCGTGGCAGTCCGCGGGCGGCACGGTGAAGGCGACGTACACGCTGACGACCGAGGCCGAGGAGGGGACCGAGCGGGGCACGCTCCAGGCCCTCTACCGCCACCAGTGGCGGCACACCACCGACCCGCTGACCCCGTACACGTACGTGTCGCCGCGCGGCACGATGAAGGTCCGCGAGTCCGCCTCCTTCACGACCAGCCAGCGCGCCAACGGGGTCGTGCCCGCCCTGCCAGCCGCCACCGGCACCGACCGGGCGCGGCTGACCGGCTACCTCAACGAGGTGGCGAACGCCTCCGACCCCTTCTCCGGGGCCTCGGACACCTACTGGACCGGCAAGGCGCTCGGCCGCCTCGCCCAACTCGCGCCCATCGCGGACCAGATCGGCCAGACCGCCGTCCGGGACAAGCTCGTCGGGCTGATGAAGGGCCGCCTCCAGGAGTGGTTCACGGCGGGCGGGCCCAGCGAGTTCAGCTACGACCGGCAGTGGAAGACCCTCACCGGCTACCCGGCCTCGTACGGCAGCGACACCGAACTCAACGACCACCACTTCCACTACAGCTATTACGTCTACGCGGCGGCGGTCGTCGCCCAGTACGACCCGGCCTGGGCCGCCGACTCCGCCTGGGGCACGATGGTCGAGCACCTGGTCCGCGATGCGGCCAACCCCAGCCGCACCGACGCCGCCTACCCGTTCCTGCGCGGCTTCGACGTGTACGCGGGCCACAGTTGGGCCTCCGGCCACCAGGGCTTCGCGGCGGGCAACAACCAGGAGTCCTCGTCGGAGTCCGTCAACCTCAGCGCCGGGCTCGTCCTGTGGGGCGCGGCCACCGGCGACACCGCCCTGCGCGACCTCGGCAGCTACCTGCTGACGACCGAGTCGGAGGCGATCACCCAGTACTGGTTCGACGCCGACCAGCAGGTCTTCCCCGCCTCCTTCGGCCACGACACGGTCGGCATGGTCTGGGGCAGCGGCGGCGCGTACTCCACCTGGTGGACCGCGAACCCGGAGGAGATCCACGGCATCAACGTCCTCCCCGTGACCGGCGGCTCCCTGCACCTGGCGCGGGAGAAGGCGGCGATCAAGCGGAACATCGCCGAGATGGAGCGCCAGAACGGCGGGCCCGCCCAGGAGTGGCGCGACCTGCTGTGGGAGTTCGAGTCACTGGCCGACCCGGCGGCCGCGAAGGCCAAGTGGGACGCGGCCAACGGGAACTACTCCCCGGAGCAGGGCGAGTCGAAGGCCCACACCTACCACTGGATCACCACCCTCGACGCGCTCGGCGCCCCCGACATGACCGTCAGCGGCGACCTGCCCACCTCGGCCGTCTTCAGCAAGAACGGCGTCCGCACCTACACCGCCCACAACCACGGCTCCACCGCCCGCACGGTGACCTTCTCGGACGGCAAGACGCTGTCCGTACCGGCCCGTTCGACGGCCACCGGCAACGGGACCGGCGGCGGCGACCCCGGTCCGGGGGAACCCGGACCGTCCACCGGCAACACCTTCCGGTTGAAGAGCGGCGGCGTCCTCACCACCGCCACCACCGACCCGGCGGGCGTGGACACCCTCGCCTCGGCCGACGGCGTCAACCGGGACGGCGTTCCGTATCGCCCGAACGTGTACGAGATCCGGAAGGTCGACGGCACCCTCGCCGCCGGCGCCGCGACCTCGTTCCGCCTCCGGGTGGACGCCGGCACGAAGGTCGGCCTCGCCCCGCAGGTCCGGGTCGGCTACGACCTGACCGGCGACGGCACGTTCGACCGCACCGAGACCTTCCGCTACTTCGCGACCGATCCGGTCACGGGCTGGGAGGAGTACACCCAGGCGGCGGGGGTCCGGGCGACCACCGGAAGCCTGGGCGACCTCAAGGGCGGCACCGTCCGCCTGGAGATCTGGAACGCCCTCGGCGACGGCGTCTCCCAGGTGCAGACCGGCACCGACGCGGCGGTCCTGAAGATCCCGTACGTGTAGGGCTCCCCGCGAGCGGCACGGGACGCCCGCAGGGCCCCGCGGCCGTACGGGAGCGACCCAGGCGGCGGGTCTCCGGCTCTCAGGCGGAGGCCCGCCGCACCAGCGTCGTCGGGGTGATCACCGACGCGGCCGCCTCCCCGCCGCCCCTGCGGTCCCGGTCCAGCGTGCGCAGCAGCAGCCGGGCCATCAGCCGGCCCTGCCCCTCGACGTCCTGCTTCACCGTGGTCAGCGGGGGATCGGTCTCCACCGCCACCGGGTCCATGTCGTCGAACCCGACGACCGCCACCTGCTCCGGCACGGCGATCCCGCGCTCCCGCAGCACCCGCAGCGCACCCGACGCCATCAGGTCGTTCGCCACGAACACCGCGTCCAGATCGGGCCGCCGCCCCAGCAGCTCCGCCATCGCCCGCGCCCCGCTCTCCACGGTGAACGCGCCGTGGGCGACGAGGGCGGGATCGACGTCCGCCAGCACGTCCCGGTACCCCTCCAGCCGGTCCAGCGCCGACGTCTGGTCCGGCGGCCCGCCTATGTGCGCTATCCGCTCGCGCCCCAGCTCCCGCAGATGCCGTACGGCCAGCCGCGCACCGCCCCGGTTGTCCGCGTCCACGTACGGGACGGCCTGGTCCCCCGGATCGGCGGTCGGGCCGGGCCGCCCCCCGTACACCGTCGGAATCCCGGCCCGACGCGTGATCGCGGGCAACGGGTCGTCGGTGTGCAGCGAGAACGCCAGCGCCCCGTCCACGTGCCCCCCGGACAGGTACCGCGCTATCCGGTCGAAGTCTCCGGGCCCCTCCACCAGCAGCAGGACGAGCTGGGTGTCGTGGGCGGTCAACTCCTTGCTTATGCCGCGGATCTGCTGGGAGAAGAAGGGGTCCGAGAAGAACCGGATCTCCGGCTCCGCGATGACGACCGCCACCGCCCCGGTCCGCCGGGTGACCAGCGTCCGCGCCGCGTGGTTGGGGATGTACCCCAGCTCGTCGATCGCCAGGCGCACCTTGTCCACCAGCGTCTTGCTGACGCCCTCGGCCCCGTTGACGACCCGCGAGACGGTGGCCCGAGAAACCCCCGCACGCGCCGCGACGGCTTCCAGAGTGGGCCGAAATGCGGGACGCTGCTCGGGCACGGAGAACGCTCCTCGTCGACAGGGGCGGCGACACGTGGTGCGCGGTGCGCGGGCCGTGTCGCCGCCGGATCGTCTACAGCCTAACGCCGGGCGGGGGCAGGGCTGAGAGCGCTTCCAGGGGAGGGTCGGACTCCGTTTCCGCGCGCCTCCGATCCCCGGCTCCGGCACCGTCCCCGGGGGCGGGTCAGCCTTGCTTGAGGTCCGCCACGAAGGCGCCCCAGGCGGCGGTGCGGAAGAGGAGGGCGGGACCGTCGGCGACCTTCGAGTCGCGGACGGGGACGACGTCGGGGAGGCCGTCGAGGACTTCGAGGCAGTCGCCGCTGCCGCCGCTGTGGGTCGACTTGCGCCAGGTGCCGACCTCCAGGCAGTTGCCGCCGCTGCCGCCGCTGTACGACGACTTGTGCCAGGTGCCGACTTCCAGGCAGTTCCCGCCGTCGCCGCCGCTGTACGACGACTTGTGCCAGGTCACGATGGACAGGTCATAGTCCGAGCTGCTGAGCGTCATCGTCGTATTCCTTTGCCGCCGACTCGATGAAAGCCAGGGACGCGTCCGGTGAGAGCGCGCTGGCCACCAAGAGATCGTAGGCCAGTTCGTAGTTTCGAACGCTAGCTGGTTCGTCCTGCAACTGCCCGAGACCGAAGCCATCTACGTAGGCCAGGGGCGGCTCGTCCGCGAAGGCCATCAATTTGATTGCACCGGTCGAAGCCGCGTGCGCCCCGACAGAGAAGGGCAGCACCTGCACGATGATCCGTCGCTGCCTGATCAGCGCCGCGATGTGCCGTAGAGCTTCCGCCATCACGGCGGGACCGCCGACCGGTCGTCGCAGTACCGCCTCATCCAACACCGCCCACAACACGGGCTTCGTTGGATCGTCCAGCAGTTGTGTCCGCTCCAGTCGGGCGGCGAGCCGCTCCTCAATGACGCTTTCGAGGGCGGTCGGTTGGTAGGCGTGGATCACCGCACGCGCGTACGCCTCGGTCTGCAACAGTCCCGGAATGAGCTGAGGCGCGTACTCCTTGATCTGCTCCGCCTGCGCTTCCGCCTTGGCTGCCTCCGCGAAGTGGTCCGGGTACTTCGACTTCTTCAGCGCCTCGCAGTTCCGTGTGAAGAAGTCACCCGTGTCGAGGATCTGGTCCAGCTTCACCGCCTGGTCCATCTGCATCCGGCGGACGCCCGACTCCAGTTGCCCGATGAACGAGCCGCTGACGAAGAGCGGGGCCCCCAGCTCGGACTGCGAGAGGCCGGCCGCCTCGCGCCGATGGCGTAACTCCGCACCCAGAAGGGCCCTCGGCGACGAGAAGGGATCGAGTTCTTTCGGACCTGGCACGGCAACTCCTGGTGGTACTCGTGCGGTTGTTGGGACTACGCCTCTTCCAGGGTAGCTGCGCGTTGGACACGCTGGGTATGCATGTCCATTACGCAGAGTGGAAGGTGTGCAGCATGGTAGCGATGGATCGGCGCAGCGTGACAGCGGACAGAGTGCGGACGGCGGAGGACGCGGTGGCGCGGTTGAAGGAAGGGCTGGCGGGGCGTGGAGTGACGTTGCCGTCGCTGCGGGTCGATCCCGTCTCGTGCGCGGGCGACGAGCCGTCGCCCCTGGTCGACCTGGGCCGCTGCAACATCGACACCGCGTTGCGGCTGTGCGAGGTGCTGTCGGAGGGGGAGAGCGGTCGGGGAGGGCGGTCATGACGGATGAGGGGTGCGAGCCGTGTGCGCCCGAACCGGGGTCCTTCGCCGTGGACGGGCGGGACGGGCGGGTCGGCCGGGTAATGGGCCGACTGGGTCTGTTCGTGCGGTTGCGGCCGCCCGGCGGCGGCCCGGAGTGGGACTGTCCGCTCGACGCCGTGCGACCCGCTTCGCCGGGCGTGGTGCTGCGGGCGCGGGTGACGGAGATCAACCGCGAGGGGCGCTTGCCGCGGTGAGGCGGCGGCTGCCCGGCGTCGGACGCCCGGCAGCGCTCGCCCCCGGCCGGGGCCCCGCCGGTTGGAGCCCTCCCGGCGGCGGTACTCCCGGCGGCGGCCCTCCCGGCGGCGGTCAGGCCGCCGGGGCGCCCGCCGCGGCCGTACGGCGGGTCGCGCGGCAGGCCGTACGGCGAATGCCGCGGCAGGTCGCGCGCCGGGCCCGAGCCGTCGGGTGGGCCGTGCCGCCCCCGTACGCCCGTGTGGTGTCCGTACGCGCGCGAGTCGGCCCCTCGAACGCGTGAGGCGGCGGGGCCGGCCCCTCCTCGGGGTCGGGCCCGCCGCCGTCCGGGGGGCGTACGCGGATCACATGACGCGGAACGCCGTGTAGTACGCGGACAGTTGGTCGTGGTAGGCCGGGTCGTCGGCCTGCTGGTGCCGGTCGAACTCGGGGGAGTCCTTCACCTGGTCCTTGGTGAGGTCCACGTAGACCTTCTTGTCGTCGTGGTCGATGCGCGTGACCACGCCCGCGGGCAGCAGGACGTCCTTGCCGAAGATCCAGACTCCGGTGTCGACGAGCAGGTAGGACGAGCCGACCTCCTCGGAGTGCTTGTCGACCTTTCCGATACCGCCGTCGGTCGCCTCGACCGAATAGCCGATGAGATCGACACCCGTCGCATGGCCGCTCGACGGCTGATAGCCCCACAGGGAGTCGTTCATTGCCCGGTCCTTTCGCGAAGCTCTGTTCCGTTCGTTGACGGGGCGGAACACCGGTGTGCAGAGGGGTAATTCCGCTGCCGTGCGTGTGCCCGGAGAAGCGGGGCCCACACCTGGTGTTCCGGCCGTCCCCGCAGGAAATTCGGGGCCGGACGCGGGGGGGGGGGGGGGGGGGGGGGGGGGGGGGGGGGGGGGGGGGGGGGGGGGGGGGGGGGGGGGGGGGGGGGGGGGGGGGGGGGGGGG
>NZ_JBVJCD010000010.1:153382-155594 GCF_055588985.1 Streptomyces sp. NPDC041970 | reverse complement strand
CCCCCCCCCCCCCCCCCCCCCCCCCCCCCCCCCCCCCCCCCCCCCCCCCCCCCCCCCCCCCCCCCCCCCCCCCCCCCCCCCCCCCCCCCGCGCCCGGCGCGGACCGAGCCGCGCCCGTACCACCGCTCGGCGCACGGCCCCTGCCCGGACGCGCCGCCGAGGCGTCGCTGACGCTGTGGCAGAACCCCCTCGCACGGCCCGCCGGCCGCACAGGCTCAGGTCGCGCGTACGGACGACCCCGGTCCCCGACGACGGATTCACGATGGAGGACACCCCATGAACCTGCCCGACACCCCGATGGAGAGGGCCCGCCGCACCCGTGAGCGCGCCGAGGAACTGGCCCGCGCCGCCGAGCGGGCCACCGACCCCGAGCACCGCCGGCGGCTGAGGGAGAAGGCCCGCCGCCTCCTGCACGAGGACCTGGTGGCCGGGCCCCGCCCCTGAGCCGATCGGCCCTGCGGGCGCCGTCCGCCGTCCCCGTACCGTCACGGGCTCCGCACCCGGTCCCAGGTGCCGCGCGGCTGCGGTGGGACCCGTCCCCGGCCGGGCGTTCTCCCGTGGGCTCAGGCGCCCACCGTCCCGTCCACCCCCTCGCGGAGCAGGTCCGCGTGCCCGTTGTGGCGGCCGTACTCCAGCAGGACGTGCACCATGACCATCCGCAGGGAGACGTCCTTCCCCCAGCGCGGCTGGTGACCCGACAGGTCCAGCGAAGCGGCCTCGCGCTCGATGCGGCGCGAGGTCTCCACCTCCGCCTCCCAGGCGGTGAACGCCTCGACCCGGTTCGACGCGCTCGTGTCGTAGGCCGCCTGGAAGTCGATCTCCTCCGACCACACCATCGGAGCGTCGCCGTCCTCGAACACGCGGCGGAACCAGGCGCGTTCCACCTCGGCCATGTGCCGCACCAGAGCCAGCAGGGACAGCGTCGAGGGCGGCATGGACCGCTCGCGCAAGGCGTCGTCGCTCAGCCCGGCGCACTTCATCGCCAGCGTCTCGCGGTGGTAGTCGAGAAAGGCCCGCAGCGTCTCGCGCTCGCTCCCCGCCAGGGGAGGCCCGACCCGGTGGTCACTCGCCATGATCACGCCCTTCGCTCCTGAACTGCCGTCCGACAGTATGACCAGGGTCGGGCCGTGCCCCGTACTTCCCTGCTCGGCCCGTCCGCCCTCCCCGCCGCGCGGGAGGGGTCCGACGTCGCTTCGCGCACGCGCATGGCGCCGCCCGGGCCCTGGGTAGGGTGGCAGCGCTCCGTGGAATCCGCGGAATGCTCGACACAGGGGGATGGATCCATGGGTCCGTTGGCGGGAAAGGTCGCGTTGGTCACGGGTTCGAGCCGTGGTATCGGGCGGGCGATCGCCCGACGGCTCGCGCGTGACGGGGCTTTGGTCGCCGTCCATTACGGCGTGCGGAAGGAAGCCGCGCTGGACGTGGTCGAGGAGATCCGGAAAGCGGGCGGCAGGGCTTTCCCGGTGGGCTCCCTGCTGGGCGTCGAGGGAGACGTCGAGGCGCTCTACGAGGAGTTCGGCGCGGGGATGGCCGCTCTGGGCGAGGAACCGGTGCTGGACATCCTCGTCAACAACGCGGGGGTGAGCGGTTCCGGACGAATAGCCGACGCCTCACCGGAGAATTTCGACCGGCTGTTCGCCGTGAACGTGAAAGCGCCGTTGTTCCTCATCCAGCACGCTTTGACGCTGATGCGCGACGAAGGGCGGATCGTCAACATCTCGTCGGCCGCCGCGCACCGGTCCTTTCCCGAGTCGGTGACGTACGCCATGACCAAGGGGGCGGTGGAGACCTTGACGCTTGCTGTGGCAAAGGAGGTGGCGGGGCGGGGCATCACGGCCAACGCGGTCGTGCCGGGTTTCGTCGAGACCGACATGAACGCCCGGCGGCGCGAGACCCCCGAGGCGAGGGCGGCCCTGGCGGCGCACTCCGTGTTCGGCCGCCTGGGCCGCCCCGACGACATCGCCGACGTCGTGGCGTTCCTCGCCTCGCGCGACGCGCGCTGGGTCACCGGCCAGTGCCTCGACGCCACCGGAGGCACCGGTCTCTGAGCCCCGGCTCAGCGCTTCCGCGGCCCGTCGCCTGCCGCCCCACCGGTCGCCCCGGCGACCGAAGCGGGGGGGGGGGGGGGGGGGGGGGGGTGGGGGGGGGGCGGGGGGGGGGGGGGGGGGGGGGGGGGGGGGGGGGGAGGGTGACTTCTCCTTCTCACTCCTTC
>NZ_JBVJCD010000010.1:136977-153372 GCF_055588985.1 Streptomyces sp. NPDC041970 | reverse complement strand
GAGCTGTGGGGCCGGCTCGGCGCCGGCGATTCCCCGCTGACCGTCGGCGGCGCCCCGGTCCGCACCCCCCCCCCCCCCTCCCCCCCCTCCTCCCCCCCCCTCCCCCCCCCCCCCCCCCCCCCCCCCCCACCCCCCCCCCCCCGCCCCCCCCCCCCCCCCCCCCCCCCCCCCCGCGCCGGGCGGTCGCCCGCCTCATGCGCCCGCGAGCAGCGACCCCCACGCGGTCGCGGCCTGCGGGTGGCGCTCCACCAGCACCGCGCCCGCCCCGGCGGGGGACGGCGGGGCCCAGGAGCCCTCGCAGCCCAGCAGCTCCGCGACCGCGTCGAGGGGGTCCGGGTACGCGAGGAGCAGCGCGGCGCCCCGGTCCTCCCGGCCCGCCGACGGCGTCGCGGCCGCCTCCGACGCGTCTCGCCACGGCGGCACCCATGCGTCCAGCTCGGCCAGGCGGGCCGGGAAGATCCGCCCCGCCTCGCGGATCAGCAGCGGGGCGAGCTCCCCCGCGCTCGACCGCAGCGTGGTGATCAGGGCGGGCAGCCACGGCAGGAGCACCGGGTCCGGCAGCCGGCCGAACGCGTTCGACACCGCCTCGACCACCACGTCCGCCAACCCCGGCACCGGCTCCAGGGCGTGCACGAGACCGCTGAGATACCGGGGGTAGGCGGGCACCGCCAGCGGGTTCGCCAGCAGTTCGCCGCACCGCTCCCGCAGTCGGGACCGCGACAGCGTGCCGAGCTCCACCTGCGCCGCCCACAGCAGCGCCGTCCTCTCCTGGCCCGCCGGGCGGGACTGGGCGACCGCCAGCTCCAGTTGCGCCCGGTCGCAGCCCAGCGACAGCGCCAGGCTCTCCATGCCGAAGAGGAAGCCGAGCATCGCCGCGACCTGCCGCACGGTGGCGTCCTCGCTCTGGAACGCCGTCGGCAGGAGGGTGCAGTAGTGCGCGTAGCCGGCCTTCACGAAGGACTCGACCCACGCCGGCATCACCGGTTCGTGGGTGCGGTAGTACGCCAACAGCCCGCGCACCCGGCGCAGCACCTCCGGGGCCCCGTCGACGGTGCGCTCGGCGCTGAGGACCTCCAGGGCGCGGTTGCCCAGCTCGTCGGCGAGGCGACGGCTGCCCAGAAAGAGCGTGGCGTCCTCGACGGCGGCCAGCACGGTCGCCGTGGTCGCCTGCGGCCCGTACGCGTCGCGCCGCAGCCGCTGCTCCAGGACCTGCTCGATGCTCACGCCCTCGTAGCCCAGCTCGATCAGCGCACGCTGATAGGAGCCCAGGGAGAGGTCCCACGACTCCTGGACGGAGCGCTCGCCGAGCCGCCGCTCGCCCATGATCGGCCGGGCCACGTCGCTCGGCAGCAACCGCCGGAGCATCCACAGCACGTCGGAGCAGGCCCGCAACTCCGGCCGGGAGGCCATGTCCAGCAGGGCGCGCCGCACTCCGCGCTGCTGCAGCTTCAGCTCCAGCGGGGCGAGCCGGTCGTACACGTCACGCGCCAGCGGGGGCAGCGCGTCGTAGCCGACCCGGCCGATCCGGTCGCCGCCCATCATGATGTCGACGAGGCGGCGCACGTCCCGCCGGCCCGGCACCGCGTCCTTCTCGATGCAGGTGACGGCCGCGTCCTGGAAGTCGTACGGGGTGGGCTTGGCCCGGTCCCGCATCCCGGCCAGCAGGATCGACGTCTCGAAGACCGCGATGGCGTCGGCGGTGGAGGCCAGGTAGCCGTTGCGCCGCGCCGCGCGCACGATGTCGACCGACCAGCCCAGCAGTTCGGACTCGTCCAGATGGTCGAGAACCGGCGGCTGCCGCAGGAAACCGGAGAGCCGGTCCCCGGTGGGCGGATCCTGTGCCGGGGCGGGCGGAGGAGCCTGCGTCGCCTTCGGCTTCTTCGCCGCGTCCTGGCCCGCCAGCCGGTAGGGCCGCACACGGGTGCGCTTCAGGTTCTTCGCCCAGTGCGTCGCGGCGATGGACACCGAACCGGAGGCGAGGCCGAACTGCGCCTCGATCGCCGCGTGGCTGGAGGGGATCAGACCGTACTGCCAGGAGGTGGCGGTACGCGGGGAGATCGTGAACGGCCCGCTGCCCGCCACACCGAACTCCGGCACGCGGCTGGCCGCGTGGAACGCCCCGCAGACGTACAGGCACTCCGACGGGTCCGCCCCGCCGGCGGCCAGATGCTCCCGTATCCGGGTCCACATGTACCGCTCGCGGTCCTCGTCCACCCGGACGCGGTCCTCGTCGCCGGGGGCGAGCCGCCGGAAGAGGCTGCCGACGAGGAACATGACCTGGCGGTACGTGGCGTGGTCGCTGTCGCCCAGCGGCACCTCGACGTACTGGTGCCACCACTCCGACCAGTGCCGCACCTTGCCGTGCCGCAGCAGGTGCTCCTCCAGTTCGGCGAAGCGGGGCCGCAGGTCGCCGATCTCCACGCCGACCGCCTCGCCGTGCAGCGCGGCCTCCTCCTCCGCGGGCGCCGAGGCGGGCGCGGCGCCCGGCTCCGCGCCCGTGACGGGGGTCCGCTCGCCGTGGCGGCTGTCCCACTGGAAGACGTGGTCGGAGGACCGGTCCACCAGGACCAGCTCGACGCCCGGCGTGTCGAGGGCGTACGCGATCGCCTGGTACTCGGCGGACGCCTCGGTGATCGGCGCGACGACCGACAGCGGGGCCCACTCGGCGGGGAACCCCTCGATGTCGCTCGCGAACGCCTGGACCGCCACCGGGAGCCGGCAGTTGCGCAGCTCGGTGAGGAGCGGCGCCATGTCCTCGCACAACTCCAGGTAGACGACCTTGGGCTGCTTCTCGCGCAGCCGCCGGGCCATGGCCAGGGCCGACGCGGGGGAGTGGTGGCAGACCGGGAAGATCTCCAGCGGCTCGCGCACCGCGCGGTCCACGTCGTCGACCATGCCGAGGAGGATGCCCTCCAGCGCGTCGGGACCGTCCGCGAACGCCGTGGCCGCCTCGTGCAGTCGCCCCCGCAGAGCGGCGAACGGCGCCTCGTGCTCCCCGCTCATGACAGCGTGGCGATCGCGTCGCGGCCGCCGTCCAGGAACTCCGGCCACGAGCCGCCCTCCTGCCGGCTGCGGGGCTCGACCACGCCGTGCAGGTACTTGTTGAAGATGGCCAGGTCCTCCGGGTCGCGGCGGGCCAGGGAGCCGACGAGCGACGAGGCGAGGGTGCGGGCGGTCAGGGCGCGCTCCCCGAAGAAGTTGCTGTGCAGGACGGCGTCCTCCAGCACCCCGATCTGCTCCGCCGTCGACAGCGCGGACTCCAGCTTCTCGTCGTCGCTGCCCGCCGCGGCGGCGGAGTCCCGCAGGTCGGCGAAGCTCCGCAGCAGCACGTCGAGCAGGGTCGGCGGCACCTCCAGGTCGATCGCGTGGCGGCGCAGCAGCTCCTCGGTGCGGAAGCGGACGATCTCCGCCTCGCTCTTCTTGTTGGTCACCATCGGGATGCGGACGAAGTTGAACCTGCGCTTCAGCGCGGAGGACAGGTCGTTGACGCCCCGGTCGCGGCTGTTGGCGGTGGCGATGATCGAGAAGCCGGGCTTGGCGAAGACGATGTTGTCGCCGCCCTTCTCGCCGTCGCTCTGCAACTCGGGGACGGAGATGTACTTCTCGGAGAGGATCGAGATCAGCGCGTCCTGGACGTCGCTGGTCGAGCGGGTCAGCTCCTCGAAGCGGCCGATCGCCCCCGTCTCCATCGCCGTCATGATGGGGGAGGGGATCATCGACTCGCGCGACTGGCCCTTGGCGATGACCATGGAGACGTTCCAGGAGTACTTGATGTGGTCCTCGGTGGTGCCGGCCGTGCCCTGCACCACCAGGGTGGAGTTGCGGGAGATCGCGGCGGACAGCAGCTCCGCCAGCCAGCTCTTGCCCGTGCCGGGGTCGCCTATGAGGAGCAGGCCGCGGTCGGAGGCCAGGGTGACGATCGCGCGCTCCACGAAGCTCCGGTCGCCGAACCACTTCTGCGGGATCTCCCGGTCCAGGCCGTCCGCGCGCTCGGACCCCAGGATGAACAGCCGGACCATCTTCGGGGACAGCCGCCAGGAGAACGGCTTGGGGCTGTCGTCGATCGACTCCAGCCAGTCCAGCTCCTCGGCGTACTTGGTCTCGGCGGGGGCGCGCAACAGGTCGGACATGACGGGCCTTTCTGTACAGGCGGGGTGGAAGAAGGCGGTGGGAAGGGGAGGGAAAAGGAGAGAAGAGGGGTGCGGCGGCGGGTCGCCCCGCCCCCGGACCTCAGGTGAGGAACGTCTTGAGTTCGTGCACCAACTTGTCGATGCGGCCGGAGACCACGGGCGTGCCCAGGGCCTTGAACCGCTCCCGGAACCAGGGGTTGACCTCCTGCCGCCCGGAGCTGGTCACCGATCCGACGGGGATGAACTTCACCCCCGAGCGGTGCACGGCCTCGATGCCCTCGAACAGCGGCTGGGAGCGGTTGAACTCGTAGAAGTCCGAGATCCACACCATGACGGTGTTCATCGGCTCGGCGATCTTCGGCCGGGCCATGGCCATCGCGACGGGACCGTCGTTGCCCCCGCCGAGGTTGGTGCGCAGCAGCACGTCGAAGGGATCGTGCACCCAGGGCGTCAGATCGATCGAGCGGGTGTCGTAGGCGATGAGGTGGACGTCCACCTTCGGCAGCCCGGCGAAGATGGAGGCCAGGATGGTGCAGTTGACCATCGAGTCGACCATCGAGCCGGACTGGTCCACCACGACGATCAGCCGTTGCGGCGTCGTCCTGCGCACGGTGTGCCGGTAGTAGAGGCGGTCGACGTAGAGCCGCTCCTCCTCCGGGCTCCAGTTGGTGAGGTTCTTCCAGATGGTGCGGTCGAGATCGAGGTTGCGGTAGACCCGCTTCGGGGGCACCGAGCGGTCCAGCTCGCCGACCGTGGCCTTCTCCACCTGGGTGCGCAGCACCTCGGCGACCTGGTCGACGTAGCGGCGGATCAGCGCCTTGGCGTTGGCGAGCGCGACGCCCGACAGGTTGCCCTTGTCCCGCAGCAACTGCTCGATCAGCGACATGCTCGGCGTCAGCCGCGCGGCCAGCACCGGGTCGGCCAGCACCTCCCGCAACCGCATCCGGGCGATCAGGCCCGCCTCGATGGACCCCAGCTCGGGACCGATGCCCCCGCCGTCGATGCCCGAGCCCGCCGCCCGCCCGCCGCGGAGTCCGCCCGGCGGGCAGCCCAGCGCACGCTCCAGCCAGCCCGCGTCGGACTGCCAGCGGGCCAGTCGGTCGGCGGAGACCGCGCCCGAACCGGAGGCGAAGACGTTGAGCAGCACCTTGGAGGCCAGCGCCGCGCGCCGCACCTCCGCCGCCCGGTCGCGTACGCCGTCCGCGTCGTCCTCCGGCGTCATCAGGCCGTCGAACTCGGCGGCCAGCTCCGGATGCCGCTGCACGACCGAGTCGACCGACGTGCCGGGGTCCAGCAGAGCGCCGGGCAGCCCGATGTCCTCGACCACCCCCAGGCTCGCGGACTCCAGCGCGGGCTGCTCCTCACCGTCGAAGAGGCGGGCCAGGAGCCGCCAGTAGAGCACCTGGCGGCGGTTGTCGTACGGGTCGGGCCCGGTCGCGGGCGCGTCCACCGGTCCGGGCGCCGGCCCGGTCGCTTCCTCGGTCATTTCCGCAACAGCCTTCCGGCGCGCTCGCGCAGCACGGCGACGGCGTCGGTGGCGGCCTTCTCGGCCCGGACGCCCGCCTTGTCGGTGGTGCCGCCCGCCCACGCCCCGGCGTGGACGGCGACGGACTTCTTCCGCACGGTCCTCTCGACGGCGAGCGGCTGCACGGTGAACTCCCCGGCGTCCCAGCGCAGCAGCGCTATGCAGGCGTGGGAGGCGGCGGCCGCCTCGGGGGTGAGCGGACCGGCGGCCGGCATCCGCTCGGCGTCGACGGCCAGGTCGCGCCCGGCGAACTCGAACACCGGCCCCTCCTCCGCGCTCCGGGCGGCGTAGCCCTCCAGCAGCACCGGCACGGCGATCCGGACGGGGTGCCGGTCCAGCGGCGCGACCGGGTCCGCCGTCGCGGACGCCAGCATCACGCGCGCCGTGGCGAAGGGGTCGGCGGGCTCCCCCGGCCGGGCCCGTGCGTCGTCCCAGAGCAGGTCGCCCTCGGCGGTGACGGGCATGGCGTCGAGGTCCATCGAGCGGCCCTCGCTCACCGCGCCGAGCAGGGACAGGCGCGGGCGCAGCAACTGCCACAGCCCCGCGCCGACGACGGTGTCGGGCTTGGGCGCCGACGCCCCGGCCCGCACCAGACGGGGCGCGCCGCCGTCAGCGGGTTCGAAGACGGCGTGGACCTGCGCCTGTACGGCGGTCGCGTGTTCCTGCACGTCCACGCCGAGCGGCAGCAGGCGACCGGTCGCCGCGGCGGTGGGGGAGTCCGTGAGGGCGCCGGGCACGGTCAGCAGCAGGGCCCGCGACCAGAGGTCGGCCCAGCGGCGCACCGGGAACCGCTCCAGCGTCGCGCCGGGGCAGGACGCGGCGAGCTCGGCCGCGAAGCCGTCGAGCAGGACCGCCGGGCGCCGCAGCGCGGGCTCGGGCAGCATCGCGGCGACGACCGGTCCGGCTCCGGCGACCAGGTCGTGGTCGATGCCCTGCCAGCCGCCGCGGGCGAGATCGCACAACCACGTGCGGGCGGCGGCGAGCAGGTTCGCCGCGGGCGCGGGCGCGGGCGCGGGCGCGGCGGGGCGCGCGATCGCTTCCGCCGCCTCGGCGCGGGTCCGTCCGGTCGCCTCGTCGATCCGGGCGGCCAGGGCGTCGTGCACCGAGCCGAGCAGCGCGTTCCGAGCGGCGGCGAGCGCGACGAAGTGGTCCTCGACGGCCGAGCCGGTCCCCACTCCGGCGGCCGCCGCGGCGACCCGGTCGGCCAGCGGTGTGCCGGCGACGGCGTCGGCGAGCCGGGTCGGGGCTGCGGCGTGCGCGGGCTGCGGGCGCAGCAGACCGCCCACCAGCGCCGCGTCGAAGGCGTCCACGGCGTCGAGCGCCGCGTCGAGCCCGTCGATCGGGTCGGACAGCAGGTCGGTGCGCATCAGGCCGCCGCCCTCGTCGTCGGGAACCACTGCATCTCGGGCAACGGCTCGGTGACCGGGGGGAGTTCCAGATAGGTCAGGTGCCGCAGGAAACGGCTGAACACCTGCGCGGCGGCCGAGGAGTCGGCCTGCGGGGGACGGGTGTCCGTCATCGCGGAGAGGAGGGACGGGGCGTCGGGCTCCCCGTCCGGCGTCTCGGCCTTGAGGTAGCGGGCGACGCGCCCGGCGCCGTACTGGAGCACCGCCTCGCCGACGAGCGTGCGGATGTGGTTGCAGAACATGCCCCGCGCTCCGCCGCAGGGGCGGTTGTTGTTGGTGCTGCACGCGAACGCGTACGTCCCGGCCGCCACCGACGACACGTACACCCGCCCGATGTCCGATCCGCTGGAGACGACTCCCTGCAACCGCCCGTCGGCCAGCTCGACGAACGGGGCCTTGGCCAACTTCCGCGGCCGCGCGGGCGACACCACCCGCGCGGTACTCGACTTCTCCCAGACCGACAACGCGCCATCTCCCATACATGCGAAAGGGACGTCCGCACCACTGCGGCGGAACACGAGGGAATCTAGTCCCGACCACTGACAACCGGTGCCGAGCGCTGACGGGCGGTCCGCACCCGGTCGCGCGGGCGGGCCCGAACTCCGTTGCGCGGCGACGGAACGCGTCGTCGGGAACGAGGCCGGTGCGTCGCCGTCGCCGCGGACGCGGGAGAGGTTCGCGGCCGTATGCCCAGCACCGTCACGCCGACCGCCGTTCCGGTCGCCGGACGCACGACACGGGGCGAACGGCACGGCTTCCCGCGAGCGGCGCCCCGAGCGTCCTCGGCGAGTGGGACGGCCGAGCGCGCGTCGCCGGGCGGACCGCGCTCCTCGGAGCCCCGAACATCCCTGCGCACCGGCGCCCGCGATGCACGCGCACGGCCCGTACCGATAGCCGGGGCCGCTCGCCCGGCACGGGTGGACCGCCCGGCGGGGCGGCGGATGCTGCCGGGCGCCGGTGAGCCGCCGGCAGCCCGCCCCTGGTCCGGGCCCGCCCCTATCCGCCGGCCGGCGGGGTCTGCTGCGCGACCTCGAAGGACCACACGGTGGAGCCGGTGGACGCGGGCTTCGGACGCTCGCCGCCCTGCGCGTCGCCGCCCTGGTGGGCCGCCTTCATCGGCCCCTCCATCCAGGCCCGGAAGGACTCCTCGTCGCGCCAGCGCGTGTAGACGAGGTAGGAGTCCGTGCCCTCGACGGGCCGGAGGAGTTCGAACCACTCGAACCCGTCGGCGCCCTCCACCGCCTGGGCCCGCGCGGCGAAGCGCTTCTCCAGCGTCTCCCGCTGCTCCTGCGGGACGGTCAGCACATTGATCTTGACTACGCTCATGCGGCTCATCCTGCCGCAACCAGCCCACCGGGACGAGCGTCGGCCCCGCGGATTCGCTGGTGGGCCCCGCCGCTGATCGGGCACGCGGTGTCCACCGGAGGAGTGGCTTGTGCGCTCGCGGCCTCGTCGCGCCCCCCTCCCGGCGGGGGCGACTGCCACGATCGGGGCGCATCAGCGCCGGTCCCTCCCGCAGGACGTCCCGCGCGACCGCCGGGGTCGGGGCGCGTTCGCCCGGCGCGCGGCACGCGGTCAGGGGCCGTGCGGACGTCCGGGAGAGGCAAGGCCCACCGCACCGACCCGGAAGGCGACGATGACCTCCTCGACCACTCCCACACCGGCCCGCACCACCGGCCCGGACGGCACCACCCTGACGTACGCCGAGGGCGCCGCGCCCGGATCGGGCGACGTCCTGAGCGTCTACGCCGATCTGCGCTGCCCGTTCTGCAAGCGCCTGGACCGCGGGCTCGGCGCGGTCATGGCGGAACTCGTCGAACAGGGCCGCCTTACCCTGGAGTACCACTTCGCCACGTTCCTCGACGACGGCCTGGGCGGCACCGGCTCCCTGCGCGCCCTGAGCGCGGTCGGCGCGGCCTGCGACGTCGGCCCCGAGGCGTCCCTGCGCTACATCCGGGCCCTGTACGCCTCCCAGCCCGCCGAGGACCACGACGCCTTCGCCGACACCGACTTCCTGCTCCGCATCGCCGAGGAGGTCGACGGGTTGCGCGGCCCCGTGTTCGACCGCCAGGTCACCGAGGGCGTCTACCTGCCCTGGGCCCGCAGGGTCGGGGCGGCCTTCGAGGCCAGTGGCGTCACCAGCACGCCCACCGTCCTCCTCAACGGCCGTCCGATGGCCGTCATCAACCCCCTGGGCTACGCGGTGACCCCCGAGACCTTCCTGGCCGAGCTGGAATGAGCGGACGGGGCCCGCGGGCCGCCGGAGAAAGGGAAGGGGGTTCACCGATGGGGCGCGTGTAGGCATTTACGATGGTCTGATGCGATATGCCCCGTGGTGGGCCTTGCTCTCCTCCGGGTGCGCCCCTGTGCTGCTGGTGGGTTCCTGGACGATCGCGCAGCAGCGCCAAGGTCCGTCGTACGACCCCGCGAAGCAGACCCTCAGCGTCCTGGCGTCCTACGGGGCCGCCGCCTACTGGCTGATGACGGGGGCTCTGCTGCTGCTGGGCACGTGTTACGTGGTCACGGCGCACGCGCTGCGGCCGGCCGCCTTCGCGGGGCGGGCGGCGCTGGCGGGCGGCGGCCTCTGCGCGCTGGCGCTCACCCTGGTCCCGGCGCCGAGCAGCGGCGGGGCGCTGGAGCACGGCGCCGTCGCCACCGCCGGCCTCGTGCTGTTGGCGGTCTGGCCCCCACTGGCCGCCGTCCGGGGAACCGGCCCGGCCCCGTGGGGTCTGAGGCTCGACGTGTCGCTCGCGGCGAGCGCGGTGATGTGCGCGAGCGTGCTGTGGTTCCTGGCCGAGCTGCAGAGCGCGAGGGCGCCGGGCGTCGCCGAGCGGGTGGTGACGTTCGTCCAGGCGCTGTGGCCCTTCGTGGTCGTCCTCTCCTGCCGCCGCCGCGCCGGGTGACGGTCCGCGGACCGCCCGCCGTCGGCCCCGCCCTTTCCGGTGTTCCGGGACCGGGCGCGAACCGGCCGGTCGGCGATCGTTCTCCTGTTCCGCCGCATATCTCCCTGCGGAAATCGACCGTGTTCTGCCGCCTGCCGTCCCGAGCGGTGAAATCACCGCCATAGCGGCGGCCGCACCGCAATTCCTTTTGCGGGCGAGCGGGCCGTGGCCGCCCGCGGGCCGGCGGCTCCGACGCGGAACCGCCGTGGCACGAACCGCCCCCGGACTTCACCGCGGCGCGGCCCGAGGTGGGAAACATTATCCCTTTTCCGTCACTGGTCCGGGTTGAACTGAATATTTCGTGCCGGTGAAGTAAACCGGAAGCCCGCGCGGTCGAATGTGCTCCGGGCGTGCGTCACGGACCTGGCGCAGAATCGAGGGAGCCGCTCCGCGGGGCTCGCTCCGTCATGTCCCGAATGCCCCGATGATCAGCGAAATCGCCGCACTGCGCCGGTGAAGGAGATGTGGCTCTTCTGTCAAGAGGGCCTTTCTTCGGCAGGCCCTTGTGGCGAGATCGAAGCTATGTATACGGTTTCCCGGCGCGTCGGCCCACGGGTCGTCGCGGAGAGGTAAAGCGGACAAAGGGGCGGTTACCGTGGTCTACGGTGCAGCCGTCGCCGCATCACGCATATGTGGTGGGGAGTTTTGCTGAGCGGGATAGTTTTTTCTTCGTTTCACGGGGAACCTCGAGTAAAAGAGAGCGATCCTGTCTCAAAAGAGGGTCAGGCCTGTATGGTGTGCCGAGCGGTCCGATTCCCGTGTGGGTGCATCGGGTCGAATGGTTTTCCATCGGGATCAGCACGTGCGCACGACCTGTAAAATCCGCCGCTTTACGGGGGAGGTCAGCAGAGGGTGTACGACCACGAAGATCCGCACCACATAGCCGTCCGGTCGGCGTGCCGGAAACCACCGTCCACGCCGCCGGGAACCCGAGACGTCAGCGGCGGCCCCGCCGGCCCGGCGGCCCGAGGAAACGGGCGGACGCCGCGCGAGCCGGCGGCGGTCACGAGGCCGGGCCCCGGCGGGAGACGAGGGCCGCTGCTGTGAGCAGTCCTTCCGTAGACCCGCTGGCCGGGCCCCACCTGGTGGCCGCGATCTCCGCGACGGCCGAGGCCGACCCCGAGCGCAAGGCCGTCGGCTTCGTCCGGCACCCCGAGCGCGAGGGCGAGGAGGCGCTGCGCAGCTACGCCTGGCTCGACGCCACCGCACGCCGCGTCGCCGTCCTCCTCCGCGCGGCCGGGCTCACCGCGGGCGCGCGCGTGCTGCTGCTCTTCCCGCAGTCCGCGGAGTTCGCGGCGGCCTACGCCGGATGCCTGTACGCGGGCATGGTCGCCGTCCCCGCGCCCCTGCCCACCGGGACCTCCCTGGAGGCCGCGCGCGTCGTCGGCATCGCGAAGGACGCCGAGGCGGGCGCCGTCCTCACCGTCTCCGAGACCGAGGCGGACGTCCGGCAGTGGGCGGCCCGCACCGGCCTCGGCGCCCTGCCCCTCCACTGCGTCGACGCCCTGCCCGGCGACGCCGACCCCGACGCGTGGCGGGAACCGGAGATCCGGGACGACACCGTGGCGGTCCTCCAGTACACCTCCGGCTCCACCGGCAGCCCCAAGGGAGTCGTCGTCACCCACGGCGCGCTCGCCGACAACGTCCGCAGCCTGCTCACCGGCTTCGAACTGGGAGCCGGCGCACGGCTGGGCGGCTGGCTGCCGATGTACCACGACATGGGGCTGTTCGGACTGCTGAGCCCGGCCCTGTTCAGCGGCGGAGCCGCCGTGCTGATGAGCGGCAGCGCCTTCCTGCGCCGACCGTCCCTGTGGCTGACGCTGATCGACCGCTTCGACCTCGTCTTCTCCGCGGCGCCCGACTTCGCCTACGGCTACTGCGTACGGCGGGTCAAGCCCGAGGAGATGGATCGGCTCGACCTCTCGCGCTGGCGCTGGGCGGCCAACGGCTCCGAACCCGTCCGGGCCGAGACGCTGCGCGCCTTCGCCAAGGAGTTCGCGCCGACCGGGCTCCACCCGCACGCGACGACCCCCTGCTACGGACTGGCCGAGGCGACCCTGCTGGTGTCCCTGTCCGCGGGGGAGCTGCGCACCCGGCGGGTGGACGTCGCGGAACTGGAGAACCACCGCTTCGTGGAGGCGGCCGCGGGACGCCCCTCCCGCGAGGTCGTCTCCTGCGGCCGGCCCCCGGCCCTGGAGATCCGCGTCGTCGACCCCGCGACCGGCAGGCCCGTCACCGGCGACGGAGTGGGCGAGATCCACGTGCGCGGCGCGAGCGCCGCCAAGGGCTACTGGCAGAAGCCGGAGGCGACCGCCGAGACGTTCGTCATGGACGCGGACGGCTCCGGGCCCTGGCTGCGCACCGGCGACCTCGGCGCCCTGTACGAGGGCGAGCTGTACGTCACCGGCCGCATCAAGGAACTCCTCATCGTGCACGGCCGCAACATCTACCCCCACGACATCGAGCACGAACTGCGCGCCCGCCACCCCGAACTCGGGACGATCGGGGCGGCCTTCTCCCTCCCCGCCGAGGACGGCGAGGCCGTGGTCGTCGCCCACGAGGTGGGCCCGTCCATCCGGGCCGAGCAGGGCCCCGAGCTGGTGACCGCCCTGCGGGCGACGCTCGCGCGGGAATTCGGCCTCGCCCCGGCCGGAGTGGTGCTGGTCAACCGCGGCCGCATCCCGCGCACCAGCAGCGGCAAGGTGCAACGCCGCCTGACCGCCCGGCTCCTGCGCACCGGGGAACTCGCCCAGGTCCACGCCGACCCCGGCGCCCACCGCCTCCTGGCGGCGCTCCGGGAGGCGGACGGCCGCGACGGCGCCCTCCCGCCCCCGACATGACCGTGCGCCCGCCCCGAACCGCTCCCGGCGGCGGGCCGCTCCCCGACCCCGTGGCGACACGATCCCCCCAGGCCCCGGCCCGCCCGGCCGAGGCCGACCGGGACGCCGACCCGAAGACCGACCGCGCGCCCACCGAAGACAGAGGTCCTACCCGCATGTCCCTGTCCCCGCCCCCCTCCCCGCCCGCTCCCCGCACCCCCGACGCCCTGCGGCAGTGGCTGCGCGAGCAGTGCGCCGACTGCCTCGGCGTCCCCGCGGCCTCCCTCGCCACCGACGTCCCGCTCACCGACTACGGGATGACCTCCGTCACCGGCACCGCCCTGTGCGGCGTGGTGGAGGAGCACCTGGACGTCGAATGCGACCTGGGACTCCTCTGGCAGGAGCCGACGATCGACGGGCTCACCGCCCGGCTGGCCTCGCGCACCGTGCGCTGACGGCCGCCCGGCCCCCCACCACGCACACGCACCTGCCCAGGCACTCGTGCGTGCGGACGCCGCCGCGCGTCCGGGCCGTCCCCCACATCCCTTCAGTCCGAGAGCGGGAGAAGCATGTTGGAGTCCCCGGCACACCGCGTGGCCGCCACCTCGGCCCAGTCCGGGATCTGGACGGCACAGCGTCTGCGCTCGGACGACAGGCTCTACGCCTGCGGCCTCTACCTCGAACTCGACCACGTGGTGGAGGAGGTGCTGAGCGAGGCGATCGAACGCGCCGTCGCCGACACCGAGGCGCTGCGCACCGCCTTCCGGGAAAACGGGGACGGCGCACTGGAGCAGCACGTCCTCGCTCGGCCGCCCAGCACGCAGACCCGCCTCTTCCACGCCGACCCGAGCGCGGGCGCCCCCTCCCGCGCCGCGGCCCTGGACTGGATGGACCGGCAGCGGGAGCGGCCCTGGGACCTCGCCGCCGGCGACACCTGCCGCCACACCCTCATCCCGCTCGGCGGCCACCGCGCCCTCCTGCACCTGCGCTACCACCACCTCGCCCTGGACGGGTACGGCGCCGCGCTCTACTTGGACCGGCTCGCGGCGGTCCACCGCGCGCTGCGCTCCGGCCAGGAACCGCCCCCCTGCGCGTTCGCGCCGCTGGCCCGCCTCGTCGAGGAGGACCACGCCTACCGGAACTCCGCCCGCCACCGCGCGGACGCCGACCACTGGCGCGACCGCTTCGCGGACCTGCCGCGCCCCACCAGCCTCGCCGACGCCACCGCGCCCGCCCCGTCCGACGAACTGCGGCGCACGGTGCGCCTGTCCGCCGCCCAGTCCGCCGCGCTGCGCCGCAAGGCCGACCGCGGCGGCCGCCCCTGGCCGGTGTACGCCACGGCGGCGGTCGCCGCCTTCCTGAGCCGCCTCGCACCGGGGGAGGAGGTCGTCGTCGGCCTCCCCGTCACCGCCAGGACGACACCCGCCGCGGCGCGCACACCGGGGATGCTCGCCAACGTCGTACCGCTGCGCCTCCCCGTGCGGCAGGGCATGTCCATGGCCGCGCTCCTGGAGCTGACCGCGGCCGAGATCAGCACCACGCTGCGCCACCAGCGCCACCGCACCGAGGACATCGGCCGGGCGCTCGGACTCCGCGGCGCGCCGCCGGCAACCACGCTCGTCAACGTCATGGCGTTCGCCCCCGTGCTTGACTTCGGCGACTGCCGGGCGCCGGTGCACCAGCTCTCGGCCGGCCCGGTCGAGGACCTGGTCGTCAACCTGCTCGGCACTCCGGGGGAGGGTCGCGAGCTGGAGATCACCCTCGCCGCCAACCCCCTGCTCCACTCGGCGGACGCGGTGGCCTCGCTGGCCGCGCGGCTCGCCGAGTTCCTGACGCGCGCGGACGAGGACCCCGAGGCCCCCATCGGCCGGACCCGGCTGCTCGGCGCGGAGGAGGAGGCCGGGGCGCTGGCCGCCGGGCGGAGCCCCCGGCGCGACCTGCGCCCCCGGACCCTGCCCGAGCTCTTCGCCCGGCAGGTCGCCCGCACCCCCGACGCCCCGGCGGTCTCCTCGGACCGCGCCACCTGGACGTACGCGCAACTCGACGCCCACGCCGACAGGGTGGCCCGCCGGCTGGCCGCGCGGGGCGTGGGGCCGGAGAGCGTCGTCGCCCTCGCGGTGCCGCGGGGCGTGGAGTCGGCGGCGCTGATCCTCGGGGTCCAGCGGGCCGGAGGGGCCTACCTCCCCATCGACCCGGAGTACCCGGCGGAGCGCGTCGACTTCCTGCTGCGCGACGCCCGCCCCGCCCTGCTGGTCGGCGGGGCCGGGACCGAGCCCGCCGCCGCCGACTGCCCGCGGGTGGCCGCCGAGACCCTCCTCGACGCCGCGGCGCGGCACCCCGAGGCCGACGTGCCCGCCCCCGGAACCCTCCCGGTGGACCTCCCGGCGTACGTCGTCCACACCTCCGGCTCGACCGGGCGGCCCAAGGGGGTCGTGGTCACCCACGCGGGCCTCGCCGCCCTGGCGGCCGAGCAGATCGAGCGCTACCGGCTGGGCCCCGGCTCCAGGGTGGCGCAGCTCGCGGCCCTCGGGTTCGACGTCGCGGTCGCCGAACTCGTGATGGCGCTGGCGTCGGGGAGCTGCCTCGTCCTCCCGCCGCACGGACTCGCCGGGGACGAGCTGGCCGCGTTCCTGCGCGACCAGCGCGTCACCACGGCCCTCGCCCCGGCCGCCGTCCTGGCCACACTGCCCCCCGGCGACCTCCCCGACCTGGCCGACCTGGTCACCGGCGGCGAGCAGCCGCCGCCCTCGCTGATCGCCCGCTGGGCGCCCGGCCGGCGGATGTTCAACGTCTACGGGCCGACCGAGGCGACCGTCCAGGCCACCTCCGGGCAGTGCGCGGCCGGCGGCGACCGGTCGCCGGACATCGGGAACCCCGAGGCCGGGGTGGACGCCTACGTCCTGGACGCCGCGCTGCGGCCCGTGCCCGACGGGGTGACGGGAGAGCTCTACCTGCGCGGCAGGGGCCTGGCCCGCGGCTACCTGGGCCGCCCCGGCCCCACCGCCGCCCGGTTCGTCGCCGACCCGCACACCGGGACCGGCGAGCGGATGTACCGGACCGGGGACCTGGTGCGCCGGGTGCCCGGCGAGGGCCGCACCGTGCTGCGGTTCGTCGGCCGGGCGGACGACCAGGTGAAGATCCGGGGCTTCCGGGTGGAGCCGGGCGAGGTGGAGGCGGCCCTCGCCGGACTCGACGGCGTGGCCCAGGCCCTGGTGACCGTGCACGAGGAACGGCCGGGCGACCGCAGGCTCGTCGGCTACCTGGCGCCCGACCCCGCGCACCGGGGAGCACTGGACGTCGAGCGCCTGCGCGCGGTGCTCGCCGACCGGCTCCCCGCCCATCTCGTCCCGTCCGCCCTCGTGGAGCTGGCGGAGATCCCGCGCACGGCCAACGGCAAGGTGGACCGCGCCGCGCTGCCCGCCCCGGCCACCCCGCCTCCGACCGCCTCGGGGGGGGGGGGGGGGGGGAGGGGGGGGGGGGGGGGGGGGGGGGTTTGTGGGGGGGGGGGGGGGGGGGGGGGGGGGGGGGGGGGGGAGAGCCCTCTTCCCTCTGTGTCGTGGCCCCTTTATCTCT